>JAPOZE010000198.1 GCA_026706225.1 Acidobacteriota bacterium | reverse complement strand
CGGGTGGCGGAGAGCCTACGCGGAGTCGACCTGAACCCGAACGAGATCCCGGCGCTCGAGGAATTGCTCGCGGCGGCAAATGAGGTCACCGCCGAGACGAAAATCGCACGCATCCTATCCGTGGTCGACGAGTTCTTTACCGACCGATCCGTGCTCTTCTTCACCGAGTACAAGGCAACCCAGGCGCTGCTCATGAGTGCGCTGCACAATCGCTACGGCGACGGATGTGTGACGTTCATCAACGGCGACGGTTTTATTGAGGGTGTCCGGAATTCGTCCGGCAGCATCTCAGACCGAACGGAAGACCGGCACCTTGCCGCCGCGCGTTTCAACCGGGGGGAAGTTCGCTTTCTCGTTTCCACGGAGGCGGCTGGCGAGGGCGTCGACCTTCAGCATAATTGCAGCGCCTTGATTCATGTGGATCTGCCGTGGAACCCGATGCGCCTGCACCAGCGCGTTGGGCGCTTGAGCCGCTACGGCCAAACCGATCCTGTCGATGTGGTCACGGTCCGGAATCCGGACACCGTGGAGAGCCGGATCTGGGACCTCCTGGACAAGAAGCTGGCTCGAATCAATTTGGCATTCCGAGGCGCGATGGACGATCCTGAGGATATTCGCCAGCTTGTAATCGGGATGGCATCGCCGGGCATGTTCACCAAGGTGTTCGCCGACGCCGATCCCACCCTCAGTGGGCAAACACTCGACAGTTGGTTCGATAGGGAGACCTCGACTTTCGGCGGCCAGGATGCGGTAGACACCGTACGAAGTATTGTCGGCCATGTCGCACGCTTCGACTTTGGAACGGTCGCGGGCCAGATTCCGCAGGTGGATCTCCCGGATTTGGTGCCGTTTTTCAAAGCGGTCCTCGCAGTCCGAGGCCGGCGGCCCGATCAGGCGGAGGACCTTCGCCTGTGCTTCCGCCCGCCGGAGGAGTGGAAGGACGATTTCTTGATCGCCGCGGTCGACCGCTACGACCTTCTCTTCGCCCGAGAACCGCAACCGAAGGAAGGGCAGGACGTCGCGGGGGTTGGCCTTCGGGTCGTCGACCGAGCGGTTCGGGATGCAGTGGAACTGACCGAGGCATTCGGCACCATCCGGGGCCTGGACGCGCCTATCTTCGTGTTTAGCGTTCGGGATCGCATCACCGGCTCCGATGGCCCCGTACGCGCCGTGGTCGTGGCCGCGCAGTTGGGTGGCGAGGGTGCATGGACCCTGATTCGTGACTGGGAATTGATCAAGCGCCTTAACCCGCTGGCCGACAAACCCCGCAGCTTGGTGTTCACGGACGCACATCCCGCGTACGACGTTTCGGATCTCATGGCGGATGCACGACAGTATGTCGTGTCGCAGATCGAAGCACTGGAACTCCCATTCACCTTGCCGATTGTTGAGAGCCTGGCTTGTCTCGTACCTGGCCAAGCAACGGCGCATGAAGGCTGACAAATCAATTTGAAGGGCTGCTTATCCTCCCGCTTCAATGTGATCGATGAATTGCTTTGCCGCCGCGTCCGGGTCGGCTCGAACGGCGCGCTTGACGCACCATTCCTTTTCCACCGACAAACACCAAGCGGAGACCATCTCCTAAATATAAGTCCGTGTTTTGCAGAACGGAGTTCTGAAACAAAAAAGAGTTATCCACCATAAGGTTGGGAAGGCGAGTGCTGCTACTCCTGGTACTGCAGCAGGGAACGGACCTCGACGTCGGGCAGGAGGCCGCGGCCGTTGAGGAACTCCAGCTCCACCAGGAAAGCCGCGCCCACCACCTGGCCTCCCAACCGCCGAACCAGCCGCACCGTGGCGGCCGCGGTGCCCCCGGTCGCCAGCAGGTCATCCACCAGCAGAACCCGCTGCCCCTCCCGGATGGCATCCCGGTGGACCTCCAGGCTGTCCTGGCCGTATTCCAGGTCGTAGGTTTCGGTAATGGCTTCGGCAGGGAGCTTCCCAGGTTTTCGGACCGGCACGAACCCGGCCCCCAACCGACAGGCCACGATAGGCGCAAATATGAAGCCCCGGGACTCGATTCCCACCACCAGGTCGATGGCCTGGCCGTGGTAGAGATTCACCAACTGCTCCGTCACATCGTTCAAGGCCCCATTCTGCTTGAGCAGGGTGGTGATGTCGTAAAAGAGAATGCCTTTCTTGGGGAAATCGGGAACGTGACGGATCAGCGATTTGAAGTCATCCATGGGGGTGGCCTCCTGAACCCGCGGGAGCGGAAAGTGAACTGGGCAGCAGACTATATCACGGTCGCCGGCCCTGTCGCAGGGGCTTCACGCCCGTCAAAATTTGCCTTTGACAACCCTTCTTGCACTGTGGTACCACCCTGCCCGCACGCGATCGGCGCCCACGCCCGGCCTCTGAAGGGCTGGCGGCCCTGGCCCGCGTTTCCGGTCACATCGCCGGGTACAGGCCCCTTTCGATTTCGGCACCCTTTCCCAACGAGAGATCCCTGAACCATGACAATGACGCCGTTTGACCTGAGTGGAAAAGTCGCCGTGGTCACCGGAGGCAACCGCGGCATCGGACTGGGGATCGTCCGGGGCCTGGCCGAAGCGGGGGCGAGAGTGGTTGTGGCGGCCAGAAACCGGGACAAGTCCCGGCAGGTGGTCCAGCAGATTCAGGAAGAGGGGGGAGAGGCGCTGGCGGTAAACCTGGACGTCGGCGACGAGTCTTCAGTCGACGCCCTGATGCAGTCCACCGTGGAACATTTCGGTTGCCTGGACATTCTGGTCAACAACGCCGGCATCAACATCCGCAAGACTCCCGAGAAGCTGACGCTGCCCGAGTGGTCCAAGGTGCTCCAGGTCAACCTGACAGGAATCTTCCTTTGCTCCCAGGCAGCTTACCCGGCCATGAAGAGCGCCGGCAGGGGCAAGATCATCAACATCGGCTCGATGCTGTCGATCTTCGGAGCCTCCTTCAGCCCGGCCTATGGCGCCAGCAAGGGAGGCGTGGTGCAGCTCACCAAGTCGCTGGCCTCGGCCTGGGCGGCGGACGGCATTCAGGTCAACGCCATCCTTCCCGGATTTATCGACACCGACCTCACCCGGCAGGGCCGCCGGGATGTTCCCACCCTGCATGAGCACGTCTTGAAGAGGACTCCGGCCGGCCGCTGGGGCACCCTGAAGGACTGTGCGGGAACGGCCGTCTTTCTGGCCTCTGCCGCCTCCGATTTCGTGACCGGCGCGGCCATTCCGGTCGATGGCGGTTTCTCGATGCAGGTGTGACGGGAAAAACGTCACCGGGTCACCCGGATCTCACGGGCTTCAATGACGGCGCCGGACTTGTGGTTCCAGTCGTGCCACTCGCTCTCCCATTTCTGAAGGACCTCTTCTCTGGACAGGCCGTCGATCACGATCCGCCGGGTCAATAGCAGGCAGGTGTCGGGACCGGTCGGGGCCAGCAGCGTATAGCCCACCGTGAGCGGATCGGCGACCTTGACGGGCCTGCTCCAGGTGTGTCCCTTGTCGAAACTGGCCATGAGGTAGTCCCCGGCGGCCGCCGAGGGGTCCTCGATGCCCACCAGCGACCGGTAACGCTGCCGGTAGTCCCTGAGGGCCCCGACATAGGCGCCGCCGTCCACTTGGGAGGGAATGGCCTTGAAGGGCCGCCATCCGAAGCTGCACACCAGGGCGCCATTGGGCAGCACCACCATCATGGGCGAGAGCCCCAGCGTCTTCAAGGGCTCCGGAGGCCCCCAGGTTTTTCCTCCATCCATGGAGCGCGCCTGGTACATGGGCGCGTAGCGTCCGGTCCTCATGACGCTGAGAAGCTCGCCCCCGCCCAGATCCACCAGGGCCGGCTCGCAAAAGCTCTCCTGCCCGCTGACGCCGTCGTAGGCGACCGTGGAGCGATAGTGCCAGCTCCGGCCGCGGTCGTCGGACGCCATCAGGAAGGTACGATACTTGAACCACTTCTCTCCCCTGGTCGGAATGAACCCGGGCATCGGCGCGGTGTCGCCCACGAAATTGCCGCCCTTGGCCGTCAGCAAAGTGCCGTCCTCCAGTTCCAGCATCGGTCCGCCAAACCTGAATGTGGTGACGGGACGCCCGTCGTCGCCGTGCAGGTCGGTCCAGCGCTCCACCCTCACCGGCAGCTCCGTCCACCGATCCTCGGCCCAGGAAGAGGGGTCATCCAGATCGGCCAGCTCCAGCCCGCGACCCACGAAGTGACCGCGTTCCTCGGCATGCCGGGTCAGGGGATCCAGCACGCAAAAGGATCCATCCCGAAGCTGCAGCAGTTGGCGGCTGGGAAGTTCGGCCGCCTGGATCCAGGTGACGCCACCATCGCTTGTCCGATGGGAGAACCCGGTGTCCCCCAGAACCAGTGTTCCGTCCTGAAGAGACATCAGCGGTCCCACGCTCCAGCGCCCCCCGGCGGCAGCCCTGGGAACGATCCGGCCGGCTCCCACTTCCACCACCGGCTGGCTCCGGGGCGGAGGCTCCGGTCCCGAGCAACCGCCGCAGGCCAGAATCAGGACCAGTGCCACACCGGGAACTCCTTTTCTCGCTTGCATGATTCCTCCTGATGATCGATTCTTGCAGGTACCTGGTTACCCGAGAGAGGCCACCGTTGTGAAACGCACCCGCTCAGGCTGGAAGCTGGACCGCCGAATTATGCCGCATCCTCGGGGGGAAGCCAACCCGGAGGGGAAACCCCGGAGAAGACCCGTCGTCTTTGAACCAACCATAGGAGGACTGTCATGTTGGCCTTCGATCGCCGCCACTTTCTGTCGTCGCTGACCGGTGCGGCCGGCGCCATGCTGGTGGGCCCCGGTCGCGATCGGGATTCCATTCATGCCGCGGAACCCGGGCCGAAGCCCGAGATCCGCATCACCGACGTGAAGACCGCCATGCTGGAGGTGGACTGGGGCTGGCGGCGGCGTTGGATGTTGATCCGCATCGATACCGACCAGGGGATCAGCGGCTACGGCGACACCTGGGCCAATGATGCCGCCCGAGCCCATGTGCTGGGTTACCGCCGGATGCTCCTGGGTGAGGATCCCACGGAGGTCGAGAGGCTGTTTCGCCGGATGATGGGGCGGGCCTACGGCAATTTCGGCGCCGCCCATTTCGACAGCGGCGTGGCCGCCCATGCCGCCAGCGGCGTGGAAACCGCCCTTTGGGACATTGCCGGGAAAGCCCTAGGCGCCCCGGTATACAAGCTGCTGGGCGGAAGGCATTGGGACCGGGTGCGTCTCTATTGCTGCGTGGGAGACCTGCAGAATTATCTGAGCATGGCCGATGTCTATCGGGAGTTGGGCATCACCTGCCTGAAATTCGACGCCACGCCCCCCAAGGTGCTTGGGGTCCCGGGCGGCGTCATGGACCGCCACCTGACGCGCAAGGGACTGAGCACACTGGTCCGTCAGATCGAGGACATTCGGCGGGAAGTCGGCGATGAGGTAGAGATCTCGGTCGAAGCCCGCTGCGGAACCCTGTCCAATGCCATGCGCTACCTCAAGGCCGTGGAGCCCTTCGACCTCACCTGGGTGGAGGATCCCATCCCGGCCACCGACGTCGAGGCCTGGGCGACCCTGACGGCCTCCTCCCATACGCCGACCCTGGTGGGGGAGGGCCTCCACCTGCGCCACGAGTTCCTGGAGTTCTTCCGGCGGTCGGCCACCCGCATGGTGGCTCCCGACATCCAGGTCAGCGGCGGCATCGCCGAATCCAAGAAGATTGCGGACCTGGCCGACATCCACCACCTGCAGACCTGTCCTCACAACGCCTCCAGCCCCATCGGCATCGCCGCCGCCGTTCACTCCTGCGCCGCCATGCCCAACCTGCTGGCGCTGGAGTTTCACGCCATGCCCGGCTGGGACCGGATTCTCAAGGGATACCGGCCCAAGATCAGCAACGGCTTCATCGATATTCCCGAGGGACCGGGGCTGGGGGTGGAACTGGACGAAGAAGAAACCCGGAAGTACCTGATGGAAGGGGAAACTTACTTCGGGACGTAGTGGGCAAGGAATGTGCCGGGCTTGAGGATGGAGCTTATCGGGGCCCATGGCGGCCCGCCGGGATATGCGGGCAAGACGGGTCGCCCGCCCTGCCAGGCGGATCATGGGTGGGCGAAACAGAAAAAGGGTCATCCACAGATTTCGTGGATGACCCCTCTTTTTTCCTGGCGTCCTTCCGGATTCCGCGGTCGGCGCCGGTCAAATCCTCAAACCAGCTCGTGGACGGGTTCTCCCTGCTTGTCGCCGATGGAGTTGGCGATGTAGATGGGCCGGCGTCCGGGACCGAGATAGGTCTTGGTGTAGTCGATGCCCAGGGCCTTGTAGACGGTGGCGAAGAGGTCCCCGATGGTGACCAGGCGTTCCGCCACATAGGCCCCCCGCTCATCGCTGGCTCCCACCACCGTGCCTCCCTTGATGCCGCCGCCTCCCAGCACCAGGGACCAGCAGTGACCCCAATGG
>JAPOZE010000281.1 GCA_026706225.1 Acidobacteriota bacterium | reverse complement strand
GGCGTGACCATCACCCCGACGCAACTGACCATTGGCGAAGGGGGCAGCGACAGCTACGAGGTGGTCCTGACCTCAAAGCCGACCCAAAACGTGACGGTGACCATCACCCACAGCGGGGACGGGGACATTGGCATCGATGACCGGGAGCTGACCTTCACGGACTCCAACTGGAATCAGGAGCAGACGGTGACGGTGTCGGCTTCGCATGACGACGACGCCGTCGATGACACGGCGACGCTCAGCCACGCTGCCTCCAGCAACGACGAGGACTACAACGGGACTACGGTTTCGGAAGTTTCCGTTACAGCCACCGACGACGAGACCGCCGGCGTGACCATCACCCCGACGCAACTGACCATTGGCGAAGGGGGCAGCGACAGCTACGAGGTGGTTTTGACCTCAAAGCCGACCCAAGACGTGACGGTCACCATCAGCCACAGCGGGAATCCTGACATCAGGATCGAGAAAGGAACCTTGATCTTTACGGGAGCGAGTTGGAACCAACCCCAGACCGTAACCGTTGAAGCCCTTCCCGACGATGACGCGGCGGATGACAGCGCCAGGTTGGCTCATTCAGCCACCAGTTCGGACGGTTCCTACGATGGCTTGATTCTGAGAGATGTCCGAATCTCCGTGAGAGATGATGACAGTGTCGGCGTCAGGATCGCCCCCACCCACTTGTCCATTCCTGAAGGGGCATCGAGAGATTACACCGTTGTGCTGACAAGCAAGCCCGCACTCGCCGTCGTTCTGAAAGTGAGTAGCGACAACAGCGATCTGACTCCGTCACCCGGCTCGTTGACCTTTGACCCGGCAGACTGGAACACCCCCCAAACCATCAGAGCAAGGGCGGCTCAGGATGATGATGCCCGTGACGACAGTGCCCGGTTCAGCCATGCCGCCACCGGTGCCGACCCAACCTATCACGGAATTCCCGTGGACGACCTTGGGATCGTGGTCAGAGACAATGACTCCGCCGGTGTGAAGGTCACGCCGACCCGATTGGAAATGCCTGAGGATGCCTCCACAACCTATACGGTGTCACTGACCTCGAGGCCCTCCCAGCCCGTGGTCGTCGCGCTGAGCCATAGCGGTGATCCGGACATATCCGCGAATGTGGCCCAAGTTTCCTTTGCGCCTTCGGAGTGGGAAACTCCCGGCACCGTAACCGTTCGGGCCTCCCGGGATCCGGATGCACTGGATGATTCCGCTACCTTGAAACATTCCGCCAGCAGTACCGATTCGACCTATGACGGCGCACCGGTTGACCCGGTGCGGATCACGGTCGGCGACCTTGACTCCGCAGGCATTGCCATCACTCCCCTGCTCCTCACCATCGACGAGGGATATTCCAGGACATACACCGTGGTGCTGACCTCAAAGCCGTCTCAGGACGTCGTCGTCGAGGTGAATCGACGTGGAGACGAGGACGTGGTTCCCCAGCCCGACGCCTTGACCTTTACGGGTTCGAACTGGAACAAACCCCAGACAGTTTCCGTTCAAGCCTTGCAGGATCCGGACTCCGTCGACGACACCGCAACCCTGGCCCACTCGACCACCAGCGCGGACGGCGCTTATGGCGGTTTGGCGGCCCCGGATGTTTCGGTGTCGGTCATCGATGATGACGCGACCGGCGTGAGCGTCTCTCCCCAAGAACTCAACATAAGGGAGGGAGGCTCCCGGGCTTTCACGGTAGGTTTGGCAAGCAAGCCCTCGTCCACGGTTCATCTCTCCCTGAGAAGCAACAACAACGACATCTCCACCTCGCCGGTCTCGTTGACCTTCAGCCCCGCAACCTGGTCCACCACTCAAGAGGTGTCGGTTGCGGTTGCCCAGGATGACGATGCTACCGACGAGGTCGGCACCTTGACGTTCTCGGCCGCCAGTTCCGATTCCACCTACCACGGGATTCCCGTCCCCGAGGTTTCTGTCGACGTGACCGACGACGACACCGCCGGTGTCAGAGTCGTGCCCAATCCGCACATGAGCGTTCCCGAGGGCGAATCCGCGACCTATACCCTGGTTCTGCTCTCTCAACCCATGGCCGCCGTGGCGGTCGCAATCTCGAGCTCCAATCCCCGAAAGCTGGCCGTCGCCTTGAATGAGGTGACCTTTACCCGGGACAACTGGAACGTCGCTCGACCCGTGGCGTTCGAGACCTTCCACGACGACAATACCCTGGATGAGAAGGAGGTGCTCAGCCACACTGCCGTCAGTCCCGATCCCAACTACAAGGACATCTCCGTCACTCCGCTTCAGGTGACCATTACCGACCGCACGGCCGAGGAGCTTACCCGAACACTTCCAGTGCTCTTGTCGGCCATGTCGGGGGCGCTGGCGGAGAGCATCCGGACAGCCGTTGAATCCCGGTTCGAACGCCGGCGCCAGTTGGAACGCATGAAGCAGAAACAGGGCTGGTGGATGCCCACCTACCATCAGAATCGCTCCCGGCATTCGCCAGGATTCGATCCTTCCGCTGGACCCGAGACGGGACCGGTCCTTTCGCGGACTTCATTCGGCTTACCTCTTGCAGGCAATTCCTTCGCTGGCAGCGACTGGCGGCCCGTGTTGTGGGGCCATGGCGATTTCCAGCACTTCAACGGCAGCAGCTCCCTGGTCGATTTCCGAGGAGGACTCAGGGCGACCCACGTCGGAATGGACCTTCTTTCCACCCGGCAGGTAATTACAGGGCTTTCCTTTGCCCGAAGCTGGGGCGCCATGGACTATAGCGATGAGCGAGAAGGGCGATTGGCGGCCGGTTTCAACACGTTCCATCCCTACCTGTACTGGCAGCCCCACCGCCGCCTCGGCTTCTGGGGCATCGGCGGCATGGGACGCGGATCGGTCGACATGCGGGACCCCCGGCTGGCGCACGTCTTCAACTCCGAATTTCGCATGTGGGCCGGCGGGCTGCGTTCGCTTCTGACCAGGCCGGGCAACAATGAGCTGGGGCTTCGCGTGGATGGATTCACGTCCAACATCGGGATAGATCCCTATGAGCGGATTGGCGAGGTGTCCGGAAAGGCCTCGCGAGTACGGGCCATGCTGGAGGCGGTCCACCAGCGCGGCGGCCGGAAACGCTCCTTCAGCCTGAAGAGCGAAATCGGCGGCCGTGTGGATCGAGGGGAGGCCGTGCACGGCACCTCCATCGAAACCGGATTGCGCCTGGGGTTCATCGATAACCCCACGGGCCTGGACCTGGCTCTGCAGGGTCGAATGTTGCTGTTTCACGATGGGGGCTACCGGGACTGGGGAGCCGGCCTGCAGGCGAGTTGGGATCCGGGGAAGAAGCGGCGCGGCCTGCGGATGTCGGCTGCTGCCTCCCATGGACAGGTTGGACCCGGAGGCAGCACATTGTGGAACCGTTCCTTTGCCCATGTGCCTGGCCCGGATAGGGGATTGCCGGCAGATCGTGTTGCCGTAGACCGGATCGACAGCCAGGCCGCTTACGGCGTGGAGGTGCTGCGGGGAAGAGGATTGCTGACCCCCTTCAGCCGCCTCCGCTGGACCGGCCACGGGGAGCAATTGAGTGTCGGGAGCGAGTTCGGCCTTCAACCCCCAAGTCCCGGCACCAACCCCTTGAACCTGGAGCTGGAAGGCGTTCGAGGGAAAAGCAGTCGTGGCACGGACATGGGGGTGCGCATCCGCATGTCCATTCCGTTCTGAGTCCGGCGCCGGCCGGCGGCCGGCCCAAACCCTCAACTCCCCCTGAACCGTACCGCCAACGACTTCGGCGTGCGCAGCGAGACGCCCTCCTGCCACTCAGGCGCCGAATTCTCCAGCCGCAGTTCCGGCAGCCGCAGCAGGGCCGGGATGAGCGTCCAGCCGTAGGCGGCGGCCCGCAGCAGCCGGTGGTTTATCCGCCGGCGCAGGGCGGGCAGGCGATCCAGGTAGGAGGACCAGAGCCGGTAGGCCATCTCGGGTCCGCCCAGCAGGATGCCGAAGAAAGCCAGGAAGATGGCCAGGTCGTAGAATACGGCCACGAGGACCGCCAGCAGCATGATGGCCAGGATGAGGAGCTGGGCCTTCTCCAGAAAACGGTAGCCGCCCCGCCAGAGGAGGGCGAGGGCCACCATCACCCAGAGGGTGGCCCAGAAGCAGTGGTCGGCGTACCCCGAGATCTGGGCGCTGTGGGTCCCCAGAATCCCCGACAGCCAGGAGTACCAGAGCGGCAGGCAGAGGACGGCCACCGCCACGATGGCCAGGGGAAGCCAGCCGCGCGGGCCGGGCAGGTGGGTCCAGCGCTGAAACGGATGGGCGCCGCTGAGGATCATGTGGCGCATGCTGGCGTAGGCCATGCCCCACTTCAGCAGGGCTACCGCCGGGTAGATCCAAAGCAGCTGGTAGCCGAAGAGGGCGCCGCCCCGGGAGGGGAAGACGATCTCGCCGCTGCCCACCGTCACCGAGGCCACGATGGCGCCCGGGCCGAAGAAGCGGAACCAGGCCAGGGGGTTGCGCGACCACAGCGCCGCCGGGGGATCGGCGATGCCGGTTTCATCCCGGGCCGCCCGGGCCGCGGGCGGGGCGTTGCCGGCGGGTGCTTCGGATTCCGGATGATCCGTGTTGGCCCTGTCTTGGCTCGGCGCCCGGGCCGGCTCAAGCCTTTCCCTTGCTGTCCCACAGGGTCAGGCCGCGCAACGCGGCCCTGGGGGAGGGAGGGAAGGCCAGGCTGATCAGGTAGCCGGGGATGACCGTGCCCGCGAAGCTGATGAAGGTCAGCCAGAACTTGGAGACCTGCTCGACGGCGGCGGCGGAGTAGGGGTCGGGTCCTCCCGGCAGCAGGAGCCACTGCCCGTCGACCTGGAACAGCCAGTACTTGGTCACCAGCACCAGTCCGTAGCCCACCAGCGCCCCCAGCGAGGTCCCCCAACCCGTGGCCCGCCGGGTGGTGGTTCCCAGGACGAACATGCCGACCGCGCAGCCGAAAAACGGGGCCGCCACCGTGGCCATGGTGCCCACGATGGTGTCCTGGCCGGTCAGGAACTGGGCCAGCACCGCGATGACGACGGCCCAGATCAGGGTCAGGCCGCGGGCCAGCCGCAGGCACAGGCTGTCGGGAGCGTCGGGCCGGATCAGCCGCTTGTAGTAGTCTTCCACGCAGACCGTGCTGATGGTGTGGGTTCCCGAGTCGATGCTCGACATGGCGGCCGCGAAAATGGCCGCCAGGATGAGGCCCGCCAGGCCGCCGTGCATTTCGTTCAGGACGAAGTGGGGGAAGGCGCGGTCGGCGCTCCCGATCCCCACGGCCAGCTCCGGGTTCAACTGGTGGTGGGCGTAGAGCGCCAACCCCAGGCCGTAGATCAGCACGGTCACCGGAATCGACAGGAAGGGCTTGAACCACACCGCCCGCCGCGCGTCCCGCAGGGACCCGCAGGAGAGGTAGCGCTGCATGCTGACCTGGTCGGTCAGGTTGGCGACGCCGTTGACGGCGCCCGCGGTCACGGCCATCCAGACGGTGATGCGGGTGGTGGGGTCCAGGCTGAAGTTGAACATCCGCAGCTGGTCGTCGCGGACCATCACGGCCAGGAGCTCGGAGGCCGGGTCCTTCCAGAAGATCAGGGCGACGGCTGCGGCCAGGCCCAGGGTGAAGAGGAAAAACTGCAGGACGTCGGTCCAGATGATGGCCTTCATGCCGCCCACCAGGGTATAGGCGGTGGCCACCGCCGTGGTCAGGATGATGGAGACGGCGGGCTCGATTCCGGTGAGTTCCTCGATGGCCAGGGAGACGGCCACCACGATGGTGGCCATCCAGGCCAGGCGGGAGATGATGAAGACCGCGCTGGCCAGGAGCCGGGTGGGAAAGTTGAACCTCAGTTCCAGGTACTCGTAGATGGAGGTCACCTTCAGCCGATAGAAGAAGTCCAGAAACAGGTAGACCGCCAGGGGCACGCACAGAAAGCCGCAGATGCTGAAGAGGAGGTACTGCAGGTCGTATCCGTAGGCCTCGCCCGGGGTGCCCAGGTAGCTGATGGCCGACAGCAGGCTGGCCAACTGGGAGATGCCGACCGACACCCAGCCCATGGAACGGCCCGCCAGCAGGAAGTTGGCCGAGCTGGCCTGCTGGCGCGAGAATCCGAAGCCGATGGCCAGCACCAGCAGGGCGTAGGCCACGATCAGCCCGTAGTCCATCCACTGCAGTTGAATCTGGCAGAGCAAGGCCAACGGCGATACCTCCCGGGGTGATCGTCACCCGGCCGTCGATCGGGGAAGGCGGGAACGGCATTGTACACCCTGGCTCCAAGGTTGGGTTACCGAACCTTGGGGCGGGGAATGGGCGGGTCGCCGTCAGGTGACGGTCGCCGGGCTTGACGGTCGCCCGGCGGTGCGGTAACTTCGGTCGAATTTTCCTGCATACCAAGTGACCATCGGAGGGTTCAAATCCATGAAAGTCGTCCTCGACAGCGAAGCCGACCGCGAGTTTGTCGCGGA
>JAPOZE010000166.1:4746-6441 GCA_026706225.1 Acidobacteriota bacterium | reverse complement strand
GCGTTCCACTCCGTTGCTCCGTGTCTGACCAGAAAGAATCTACTCATGGTTCTCCGAGATGGTCGCGGTCGCCAGTTTCAGCGCCCGGACCAACCGCCGGCTGTCCTCGATGTTCCGCACTCCCACTCTGATGTGCTCCGGCAATCCGAAGGACCCACAGTCCCGTACGCAGATCTTATATCGTTTCAGGAGTTCCAGGCGCAGGCGCGAGGCGTCGCCCACCCGGATCAGGAGAAAGTTGGCGGCGGAGGGCAGGCACTCCAGGCCCATCCGGCTGAGGGTTCCTTCAAGAAAGTTCTTGCTGGCGCTGAAGTCCAGCACCTCTTCGGGGCACAAGCCCAGCGATTCCAGCTCCCGGGGGTTCAAACCACCGTGGATGGGGCCCGGTGGGGATTCCTCGAATTGGGCTCGCATGGGTGCTTCCGCCAAAGAACCGTTCAATCCGGCGCCGGGGCAGCTTGCCGAGGCCTGCTCTATTGCCACCACAGAGCGCGCAAGGCCGACAAACCGGTTACAACCGGCAGGGCGAGGCCGGCCGACGCGTACAGGACACGCAGCGATGCCCGGATGTCGGCGGAATCGGGATCGGGCAGGCCGTCGCCGATGCGGTAGTGGCCCGGTTTCGCCAGGGCGACGCCCAGCAGTCCCGACATGGCGCTGATGGTCCAGCCGGCGTTGGGGCTCTCGGTGAGTCGCCGATCTCGTCCGACCATGCGCCACCCCCGGCCCGCCGACAGCCTAGGCAGAACGCCGGCGCCCAGCATCAGGAGGACGCTGAGACGCGCCGGTATCAGGTTGGCCAGGTCGTCCAGCCTCGCCGATGCCTTGCCCAGGTACTCGTATCTGCCGTGGTAGCCGAGCATGCTGTCCAGCGTGTTCAGAGCACGGTAGGCCACCGCCCCCGGCAGTCCCAACAGGGCGAAGGCCAGCCAGGGTCCGATGCAACTGTCGGTGGTGTTCTCGGCTACCGATTCAATGGCAGCCATACCTACCTGAGCGCTTGTCAACGTTCCGGCGTCTCGGCTGACCAGTCTTCGCAGACAGAGGCGGGCTTGCTCGATCCTGCCGGATTCCAACGCCTGCCGGGTGCTTCCGGCGGCTATTGCCAGGCCCTTGACCGCAAAAGTCGTCTTCAGCAGGAGCGCTCCGCCGACCAGGTAGGGAAGGGGACCCAGGTCCCTGAGTCCGGCAGCGGCCAGCCAAGCCAGTCCGGCGAAGCCGAGAGGCGCCAGAACGGCCAGGCCCAAGCCGGTCAGGAACGCCGTCACGGGTCCTTTGCCCGGCGGTGTTCTCTGCTCGATCCATGAGGCCAGGGTTCCCATCCACACCACAGGGTGGAGCGCCTTCGGCAACTCGCGGAATGCCAGGTCCAAAACCAGGGCCCCCAGCAGGACACCCGCCTCCAGAGGCCACTCGCCCGCTGCCACCGGCTCCTCCATTCCCGGCTACTCCAGGTAACCCGCCAGCGGTGAGCTCAAGGTCAGGGGGGAGGCCGTGGTCAGGACTGCGGCCACGATCAGGACCGATGCTTCGGCGGTCTCGTTGACGGCTCCGTAGATGTCTCCCGTAAGGCCGCCCAGAGCCCGCGCCGCCCAGTATCCGACCGCCCAGGAGACGACGCTGGCCGCGGCGAAGAGAAGAACTCCGGTGGTTCCGGCCAGTCCAATTGAAGCGGACAGCGCCAGGCAGAGCCCG
>JAPOZE010000166.1:0-4736 GCA_026706225.1 Acidobacteriota bacterium | reverse complement strand
ATGAGGGGCCAGCGGCCCCGGTTTCCGAAGAACGCCGTGCCCAGTCCCTCGCGCCTGATGTAGGGAAACAACTCCATCACCAGCAGCATCCCCCAGCGCGACAGGCAGGGAAAGAGCAACAGGACCGAATACCGGCCGATTTGGGGCAGGGCGCCGAAGGACGTGACCTTGAGGAGCAGCAGACTGGTCAGTCCCACCACCGCAAAGGCGCCCACATGGGTGTCCCTGAGTATTTCAAGCCGCCGCCGGCGCTCAAAGGCGCCCAGCAGCGCGTCGCAGGTATCCATGAAGCCGTCCAGATGCAGGGCTCGGGTCAGCAGGGCAAGAGCGGCAATCAGCAGGGCGCCGGCCAGAAGAGCCGGAAACTGGCGGTCAAGCGGTGCCGGGTCCGAAGTGAGTAGCGTAAAAGTCGACTGCAGCAGCAGGTCCGTCCCCGCCAGCACCGATCCGAGCAGCAACCCGACCAGCGGGAACCAGGTTCGAGCCGCAGGGAGATCCTCGGCCGAGTTCCCGGGCCCCAGGGGGAGAATCGTCAGAAACGCAATGGCTGACCGCAGGCCCTTCATTGGGGTCGGGCCTCCTTGGCCGCCTCTTTGGGGTTGCGGTCCGACACTCCGGCCTCGGAAAAGGTGGCCATTTCGCAAAGGCAGGCCGAGGCCGCTTCGATGATGGGCATGGCCAGCACGGCGCCGCTTCCCTCGCCCAAACGCATCCCCAGGTCCAGTAGCGGGGACAGGCCCAAGTTGGCCAGAATCAGCCGGTGCCCCCCCTCATCCGATCGGTGGGAGGCGATCATATAATCTTGGGTGGCGGGGCAGAGCCGGTGGGCCAAAAGCGCTGCCGATCCCGAGATGAAGCCGTCGAGAACCACGGCGCGCCGCATCGCCGACCCGCCCAAAACAACACCGGCCAGCACGCCGATCTCGAATCCTCCCACCTTGGCCAGCACATCCAGGGGGGCGTCGGGGTCGGGCCGGTTCACAGCCAGCGCCCTTTGAACCACCTCCACCTTGTGCTCCAGTTCCTCGGGTGTGCGTCCCGTGCCCCTGCCGGTGGTTTCCCGCGCGGATTTGCCGGTGACGGTGGCCGCGATGGCGCTGGCGGCAGTGGTGTTGCCGATGCCCATGTCGCCCGCGGCAATCAGGTCGGCTCCCGACCGTGCGGCATCGACGGCAAGATTCACCCCTGCGGTGAGACACTTCTCCGCCTGCCGCTCGGACATGGCGGGTCCCAAAGAGATGTCTTCCGTGCCGCGTCCGGCACTCAGTCGGTGGAGATCGGGATGATCCCGGATTTCACCCGCAACCCCCGCGTCCACGATGATCTGTCGAACGCCCAGAGACCTCGAAAGGATGCTGACCGCCGCACCGCCCTCCAGGAAGTTCTGCACCATTTGCCCGGTGACCGCCTGGGGATAGCCTGTAACCCCCTGGGCCACCACGCCGTGGTCGGCTGCCGCCACGATGACGGCTTTGCCTCGGATTCGGGGTTGCTCGGTGCCGAAGATTCCGGCCAGTTGGACCGACACCTGCTCCAGGCGGCCCAGGCTGCCGGGAGGCTTGGTGAGACGGAGCTGTCTGGCCTCGGCGCGGCGCCGGGCCTCGGCGTCCGTGGGACCGATCCTGCGGATGGCTTGTTCGAGCGTGATCGGTTCCATTCGGGATTGGTGGAGCCTTGGAAATTTTCGATATTGCCGAGCCCGGCCAGGGACAGGGGTCAAAAGGAATACTCCAACCCGGCTGTTCCCGTGGCCCCGGGGTTCAGAAAACCGTTCTCATAGTATTGCCTGTCCAGCAGGTTGTCGACCCGGCCGAAGAACCGGAGACTGCGGAAATCCGAAAGAGGCAACCTGTAGCTCGCGCCCAGATCGACCTTGGTGATGGAGTCGAACCGAAACACCCGGCTGCTGAAGATGCTGGGGTCATAGATCGGCGCCAGGGTGCTGCTGGAGGTCACCCAGTCCAGGTTGACGAACAGATTCCGCCCCAGCCACCGGGTTGCCAGCAGGGACCACTGGTGGTCCGGGATCACATAGGATTTCAGAACGTTTCCGATTCGTGGCACGCGCTCGTCCGCGTTGGTGTAGGTGTAAGAAAATCGTAAATCCAGCGAAGTCGTGGGACGGACGCTGGTGGTGACCTCCAGGCCCCGGGCCAGGCCCCCCTGGCTGTTCCGGTAGCCGCCGAACCTCCCGAAGGGGTCGGTGGCGGGGTTGATGCCGCCGGAGAAGTCGAACACGATGTTTTCCTGGATGCGGGTGTAGAACCAGGTCAGGGAGGTTTGCACCCGGTTGCCGAGCAGGGTCTGATCCAGACCGGCGTCAAAGGCGATGGATCGATCGGGACGGAGCCTCGGATCTCCATAGGCCGAATACCCGAATCTGGAAAAGTAGGTTCCGAAGCGTTCGTAGAGGGAGGGAGATCGGTAGCCGTTCCCGACATGGGCGCGGATCTTGGTCCCGGTGCGGGCGACGAAATAGGCGATCGACCCGTCCCCGGTATAGGCGGTTGGCGGAGCGTCGAAGGTGAAGCCCTGGTAGGGCGCCGTTTCCAGTGGTTCCAGCAGAGGGGTCTGAAGCGAGAAGGTCTGGACTCTGAAGGCGGACGAAAGGTGCAGCCGCCCTTGCAACAGCCTGAGCTGGTCCTGAATATGAAAGGCGTTGGTGCGCTGAGTGACGTCCGCCAGGGAGTTGGGGGAGGGCTGCACGGGAATATTCCGGTTGATGAACTGTTCATTCTCGAACTCGTAGCCCGCATCGATGAAGTGATTGGCTCCCACCTGCAGATGGGTGCGGGCATTGAAGGTCTGCACGCGCCCGCCGAAATCCGATCGTGTGATCCCGCCAGGCTGGAAGCCGGGTCCTCCTGGGCCGTTGTGATGGATCCGATCGGTTCGCAGATTCTGATAGGAGAGACTGTATCCTGTCCGGGCTGTCGGCTGTTGGTTGAACAGGACCGCGCTGGAAAGGAAGTCGGTGGCCACGCGAGAGTCGGGATCGTTGAGAGTAGGGATGAACGTGGCCGATCCGAGGTTCAGTTGGGACAGGGGCGTCCCCGTCTGGTGGAGCTCGACCAGGTCAGGAGCCAACGGACGGGCCTGGACGATTCCGGTGGCGGTCAGGCCGGGGGCGCTGCTCGGCGACCGGTTGAGCTGGAGGAAGGTGTCGCCTCCGTAAAACCGTGCCGAGAGATTGGCTGTGGGAGAAACGTTCAGGTTCAGCCGCCCCTGGGCGGTGGTGTTGCGGCTGGCATCGTCCCCGTCGACGCCTCTGGAGATGTTCCGATGGGCCAGTCCCGTGCTGTAGGTGAACCGGTCCTGCTGGAATCCTCCCGCCAGGCGGGCGCGGCCATGCAGCCGGCCCAAGGAGCCCCCCTCGGTCAGCAGGCTTCCCCGGGTGCGGCCGCCGCCTTCCGCGCTCATCATGTTGACCACGCCGCCAATGGCGTGACTTCCGTAAAGGGATGAACCCGACCCCCGCAGCACCTCCACCCGGTGGGTATCGGCAAGCAGGAGATGCGATACGAAGGAGGTGGCGTCTCCCTGGGGCGCGGCCGCGTCCCGGAAGCGCAGTCCGTCAATCAGAATCGAGGTGTTCTCGACCCGCAGGCCGCGGGTTCGAATGGTCGTCTGGGCGCCGGGCGTCCCCAATTGCTGAATGCGCAAGCCTGGAATCGGCCTCAAGGCCTCGGCCAGGCTGGCTTCCCCCCGCTCTTGCATGTCCGTGCTACTGATGACCGTCAGTGCCTTCGATACCTCGTCGACCGACTGCGGTCTTCCGGAGGCCGTGACCACGACCTCTTCCCGGCGAACCGCCAACTGGAGGGCAATGTCCCGCACCAGTTCCTGACCGGCCTCGACTTGAAGACCGCTCAGGGACACGGGAGCAAATCCCCGGGATTCGACTTCCAGGATATATTCCCCCGGACGCAGCGGCCGAAAGCTGAAGCCTCCCGAGGCATCGGTGGTGACTCTCAGGCGCACGCCGCTGGCCCGGTCATGGAGCGTGACCAGGGTGTCCGGCACAAGTGCTTTTTGGGGATCGGTGATGGTTCCGCTGATCGAGGCCGGCTCGACGGCCTCAGCGGTCAGGGTGGCACAGCAGGCGACGAGGCATACGGCCAGCGTCAACTTTCCGGTTTTGCTCTGCATCTGGCAGGTCCTTTCTCCTCCCCCAAGGAGGTGTTCAGGAAGCTTCCCTGATCCGGTCTCCTGACTTGCGGCCGGAACGATCCTACTCTCCGTGCCTTCCCACCTTTCGGCAGTGGCGTTCAGACGGATTTCGTTGCCGCTTACAGTTGCTGGGGCAGTGGCGGATTCTCACCGCGCTTCCCGGAATGTCCAGGGCGCATCCAGTGGAAGATCGTCATTGGCCTGAGGTGCCAAGCGCGGATCTCAGGCCTTCATTGGTTGGCAAGGCTGCGGCTGAAATGCGGATGGGAAAAAACCAGGATGGGCGGTGCGGAAAACCGGTGTGCATGTTCGACCCAGCCGCTCTCGTGCGCAGCGTGCCTCGTCAATCCCAAGGCAGGTCTCCTGACTGACAGCTTGGACGCTCGACCGGCTGCCTTCCCATTGCCTCATGCAACAGTGGCCTGTTTCGCCGGCGAGCTCGCTGATCACAGTGGCGCGACCGTGCGGGAATTGCACCCGCTTCCCTTTTGGCTCGGATTCGAGCACCTTGGGACCAATGGCGAAATCGTAGCAACCGCCCGAAAGAAGCGTCAAGAGTTTTCTCC
>JAPOZE010000221.1 GCA_026706225.1 Acidobacteriota bacterium | reverse complement strand
TCGGGATACAGCCCGGCCACCTCCCGGACACACTCCAGGAAGAGACCGTCGCTCAATTTCATGATGTTCGCCTTGTGGACGGCGGTGACCCGCCGGCGCCTCTTGCGGCGGGCGAAGTCGAAGGCGAATCTGGCGATACGGGTTGAGGCCTCGGCCGTAATGATCTTCAGGCTTTCCACCACGCCGGGAACCACCACGTGCTCCAGGCCGGAATAGAGGTCTTCGGTGTTCTCACGGACGACCACCAGGTCCACGTCCCCGAAACGCGTCTTGACTTCGGGCAGGTTTCTGATGGGACGAAAGTTGGCGTAAAGGCGCAACTTTTGTCGCAATGTAACGTTGATGCTGGTGAACCCGCCGCCGATGGGCGTGGTCACCGGCCCCTTGAGGGCCACCCCGTTCCGGCGAATGGACTCCAGCAGGCTTTCGGGCAGGTAGGCTCCGTGGCGCTCCAGGGCCGCGGCCCCCGCATCGATGGCTTCCCACTCCACGTCGATGCCGGCCGCCTCGATCACCTTGGTGGTGGCCGTGGTGACTTCGGGCCCGATGCCGTCTCCCGGAACCAGGGTGATTGTGTGTTTCACGGCTGCTGTTCCTTCTCCTCCCCCTTCAACTCCTCCCAACTCTTGGGACTCCACTCGAGTGCCCGCCGTTGGGCTTCCACCAGCTCGGACGGATCCATCATCCCGGCCAACAGGTCCCGGTCCATTCCGAACGACTCCCAACCGGAGGCTGCCAGGCTCAACCACTTGTAGGCTTCCATCCTGTCCCGAGGGACCCCTCTGCCGAGATTGTAGAGGAGGCCGAGGGCGTGCTGGGCGCCGGTCTCACCCTGCTCGGCCGCGTATCGATACCACTTGACGGCTTCCTTTCGATCACGGCGCACTCCCCGGCCCTCCGAGTACATGATGGCCAGGGCCAGTTGACCGGCAGGACTCCCCTGCTCGGCGGCCCGCCGCACCCATTTGCTGGCTTCCTTCAGGTCTCTCAACACGCCGCGACCCAGGTCGTAGAGGGCACCGAGCTTCATCTGGGCCGAAACGTCTCCCTGCTCGGCCGCTCGGCGAATCCACTTGGCAGCCTCGATCTCGTCCCGCGGCACGCCGTCACCCAGATCGTATCTGTCGGCCAGCTCCATCTGAGCGCCGGCGTCTCCTTGCGCAGCCCGGTAACGCAGTGACTCAATGGCATCATCCTCTTCGGAGGTTCCCTCCGGCAACCCCAACTCAGCCATACCCGGGACCAGCAGTCCAAGGGCCAGCAGCATCCCTATACCGGTCGACGTCGGTTTCCTTCTCATGGACATCCCTCCCATTCAACCCGGTCTCGCCACGAACCATACCCGAAAACGGACATTCTCCCCGACCCGGGGTCGTTCCTTTCAGGGACCGGTGTTGCCGGCGCCGGTCAACAGCGTCTATTTCCCTGTTTTCCCGATCTGACGAAAGGAACGAAGCGAACCGGAATGACTTCCCGTTCGATTCCCTCCCCTCCCGCACTCTTCCGGACCACGACCAACACCTGGGAGTCGAAGCTTCTGGCCAGTGGAAGCACCATCCGTCCCTCGGGTTTCAACTGATCCAACAGGGCCTGCGGCACATGATCGATGGCTGCCGAAGCCAGGATGGCGTCGTAGGGCTGGTGCTCAGGCCAGCCCAGATAGCCGTCGTCGATTCCGACTTCCACGTTGTGAAATTTCAACTCCTTCAGCCGCCTTCCGGCGCGGGAGGCCAATGGAGCCAAGTGTTCCAGGGCAAACACCTGTCTGGCCAATCGCGCCAGGACCGCGGCCTGATAGCCCGATCCGGCTCCGACCTCCAGCACCACCGCCTCCCGGTCCACCTTGGCCAGATCGGTCATCAGCGCCACGATGTAGGGCTGGGAGATTGTCTGCTGGTTTCCAATGGGCAGGGGGCGGTCTTCATAGGCCTGGTCTCTGTGGGTGAGCGGCACGAAACAGTGGCGAGGAACCTCCCGCATGACCTGGAGAACCCCGGGACTGGTGACTCCCCGCACCAGGATCTGTTCCTCCACCATGCGCTCCCGGAGGCGGCGGTAGGATGACTCGGTCAGAGCTTTTCGGCCACGGTTTAGGAAAGCCACGACGCCCGGTGGTAAAATCCTGCTGGAGACATGAGGACTCAGGAGGGTCATCAGCGATTGTAGCACAGCACCCTGGCGGCCCCGCCCGGGGAATGGAGTGGCGATGGGTGACTCGAGCAGCTTTGAAACTGCCGCGGCGAAAGCCGGGAAGGTCGCCTCCGATCGAAACCGGGTAGGGCGGCTGGTGCGAGACGCCTTGACCAAGGCCTATCGAAACCGACGCTGGCTGCACAGGGTCTGGGTCGACCTCATGGTGCTTTTCCGGCTGGTTGCGGCCTGGTCCAGTGGAGAGTACCGGCCTCTCCCCTGGAAATCGCTGGTCCTGGCGCTGGCGGGGATCCTTTATTTCCTGAACCCGATCGACCTCTCCCCCGATGTGCTCCCGGGTATAGGATTCCTGGATGACGCCGGCATGCTGGCTCTGGTTTTCAACTCTATCCGCAACGATCTCAGGCGATTCCTCAATTGGGAGGCCGACGGGAAGCCTCCATCCTGAGTGGGTTTGGGACCTGACCGGGCAGCAGTGGCGCCGAGGTCCGAAAATCAGGGTGCCGGCCGGACCGGAGCCCGCTCCACCCACGAACGGCTCCACGGGAAATTCATCATGAAGATCGTGCCCCTGAACCTGGCCGATAGAGGGTATCGGATCACCATCGAAACCGGCCTGCTGCACAAGGTCGGAAGCCTTCTCGATCCCTGGCGATCCTCATCCAGCCTGGTGGTGATTTCAAGCCGGCGAATTCTGGACTTGCATGGAGAGGCGCTGCAACGGTCGTTGAGCGAGGCGGGATTGCCCCACGAGGTGCTGGAGATTCCGGATGGAGAGCGCTTCAAGACCTTGTCTACGCTGGAATCGATCTACAAGCGGCTGGCCGGCCTGGGTGTCAACCGCCGCACCCCCGTGGTCGCGCTGGGGGGAGGCGTGGTCGGCGACGTGGCCGGATTCGCTGCCGCCAGCTATCTGCGCGGATTGCCCTTCATTCAGGTTCCCACCACTCTGGTGGCCCAGATCGACAGCGCCATCGGAGGCAAGACCGGGGTCAATCTCAGCAAGGGGAAAAATCTCGTGGGGGCCTTTTATCAGCCCAGGGCCGTCCTGGTGGATCCGGAACTGCTTCTCACCCTGCCCCGCCGGGAGTTGGACTCGGGACTCTTCGAAGCCATCAAGTACGGCGTGATTGCCGACCGCGAACTCTACGACCAGGTGGTCCGGCAACACCGGAGCTATCCTGCCGGGAACCGGGCCGGTCTGGCGAAAATGATTGTCCGCTGTGTGGAAATCAAGGCCGCCGTCGTCTCCGGAGACGAACGGGAGAGCCAGGCCCGCATGGTGCTCAATTTCGGCCACACGCTCGGCCATGCCATCGAGGCAGCCACCCGCTACAGGCGGTTCACCCACGGTCAGGCCATCGGCCACGGAATGATCCTGGCGACCCGCATCGCGTTGCAACTGGACAAGATCGATCCCACCGAGGCTGAAACCATCCAATCGGACCTGAGACGTCTCTCTCCACTTCCCCCATTGGGAAACCTCACCTGGAAGTCGATCCATCACCATATGCGTTCCGACAAGATCTTCACTGACCACCGTCTTCCATTCGCGCTCCCACCCCGCATCGGCGAAGTGGAGACCGTGGGGGACCCCCCACCCGGAGTCGTGGAAGCGGTCGTCCGGGAATACCTGCGCCAGTCCCGCCGCATCCCATGTTGAGTCCACAAGCCAGTCAGATCCGCCGGATGTTCTCCTCGATCGCCCCCCGCTACGATCTGTTGAACCACCTGCTGTCCCTCAATGTGGACCGGAGCTGGCGCCGACAGGCGGCCGCCCTGCTGGCCGGCCCGCTGGAGGATAGCCGGGCCCTGTGCCTGGACCTCTGCTGCGGCACCGGAGACCTGCTGGTGGAAATGGCCAGGCAGGGACACGCTCGTATCGTGGGTTCGGACTTCAGTCGCCCCATGCTGAAGCTGGGCCGGGAAAAACTCGCCAAGAGGAGCCTCGAGCGACGGGTCGCGCTGCTGGAAGCCGATGCCCTGCGGCTACCCTTCCCGGCCAACACCTTCGACGGGCTGGCCGTGGCCTTTGGACTGCGCAACCTGGAAAGCTGGGGCGACGGGCTGGGAGAGATGCGGCGAGTGCTGAAGCCCCAGGGGCGGATCGTGGTTCTGGAATTCTCGCGGCCCACACTTCCGCTTTTCAACAGGCTCTTCCAGTTCTACTTCCTTTGGATCCTGCCCAGGATCGGCAAGGGCATCTCCGGTCACGGCACCGCTTATCGATATCTGCACGACTCGGTGCAGGAGTTTCCCGATCAGGCCCGACTTTGCCAACTGATGAAGAAGGCGGGCTTTGCCGGGGTCTCCTTCCGCAATCTCAGCGGCGGGATTGCCGCTCTGCACTGGGGAGTCAAAGAGGGAAGGTCGACGGCGTGACCCTTCAGGCTGGGTGTATAATGCACCCTTGCAAGATTTCAGAAGCCATGTGGTGCCGCTTGTGGTTGAAGAAGGTTCACCAGTATTGGTGCTTATTGGTGTTCATTCGTGGTTCGTCTTTTTTGACGATCGGCAGTTTTTCTTCGAATGATCCGCACGGAAGGGCGGGGCTCCGCTAACCGGCGGCAGCGCCCCATGCATTTTTGAGGCAATGACTTTGGACAAGCCAGCCCGATCGATGCTGTTTCGAATGGCGCCGCTGGTGCTGTGTCTGGCGGCGCCCCAGCTCACAGTCGCTCAGGCGAGCCCGGAGCAAAAGCGGTTCTTCGAGGAGAATGTGCGACCGCTGCTCGCCAGGCATTGCCAGGGCTGTCACAACAACCAGACCGGAATGAGCGGGCTCTCTCTGGAGTCGCGCGAGTCGGTGCTGCTGGGTGGCGAGCGCGGCCCTGCCGTCGTCCCCGGGGAACCGGACCGAAGCCTTCTGGTTCAGGCCGTCCACCAAACGGGCGAGTTGAAGATGCCGCCGGCCGGACCCTTGCAGAGTCGCGAGGTGGCGGTGTTGACCCGTTGGGTCCGGGCCGGGGCTCCCTGGGGCATGGAGGCCGGAGAGGACACCCAACGCGCCGGGCCTTCCCATTGGTCCTTTCAACCACCAGGACAGGCCGAGCCTCCCCCGGCGAAGGATGAAGAATGGGTCCGTAGCCCCATCGACCGCTTCATCCTGGCCCGGCTGGAAGCCGGTCGAATTTCGCCTTCGCCCCAAGCCGATCGGCGGACGCTCATTCGCCGCGTCAGCCTCGATCTGATCGGACTGCCGCCAACCCCCCGCGAAATTGCCGAGTTCCTGGCCGACGCCAGGCCCGGCGCCTACGAGCGCCTGGTGAATCGCTTGCTGGATTCCCCCCACTACGGGGAGCGTTGGGGGCGCCATTGGCTCGATATCGCTCGCTATGCCGACTCCAACGGCTACTCCAGCGACGGTAACCGTCCCATGTGGAAATACCGCGATTGGGTGATCAACGCGCTCAACCAGGACATGCCCTTCGACCGCTTCGTGACCGAGCAGCTCGCCGGTGACCTTCTTCCCGACCCAACCCGGGATCAACTGGTCGCCACGGGTTTTCACCGCAACACCATGATCAACGAAGAGGGCGGCATCGACTTCGAGCAATACCGCGTGGAAGCCGTGGTGGACCGCGTCAGCACCACCGGCGAGGCGTTCCTGGGACTCACGGTGGGGTGCGCCCGCTGCCACGACCACAAGTTCGACCCGATCTCACAGAAGGACTTTTACCGACTCTATGCCTTCTTCAACAACATCGACGAGCTGGGGGGCGAAGTCTCCGTCGAGCAAAAGAACCAGCGCAAGCTGGACCCGATGCTCGAGTTCGGGAAGCCCGAAGAGTTTGCACGACGGGAAGCGATCCGACAGCAGCGATCGATCCTGGAGAAGGAGTTGAAGGCCTACCAGGTCAAGCTGGAAGAAACACTGGACAACTGGGAAGAAGGACTTCCCCGGGAGGAGCGGGCTTCGATCGCGCCGCAGATCCGGGAATCCCTCAAGATTCCGCCGGGGCGGCGAAAAATCTACCAAAGGCGCGTGCTGGACCTCTTCTTTTTTGCGCAAGACCCTGCCTGGCAGGCCCGCCGGGAAGGGCTGCGAGCCCTTCAAGAGGCCGAACCCACACTCGATGCGGCCCTGATCATGCGGGAGTTGCCCGAGTCGCGCACCGCCTACATCCACCTCGCCGGCGACTTTACCCAGAGAGGGGAGACGGTTCACCCGGGCACTCCCGCCGTTCTTCCGGGACCGCCCGACGGCCGGAAACTCAACCGCCTCGATCTGGCTCGCTGGCTGGTGTCACCGGACCATCCGCTGACGGCCAGGGTGACCGTCAACCGCATGTGGCAACGCTACTTCGGCTTG
>JAPOZE010000564.1:5645-6487 GCA_026706225.1 Acidobacteriota bacterium | reverse complement strand
GTCGCCAAGGCCGTCCGCCGTGAGCGTTAACATGACTTTAAAAACGGTACACTAGCGAGACCATTCAGGGTCGGATTGACGGTTGGCAAGAGGCCTTCGGGAAACAGTTTTGGGAGAGGGATACCAGTCGGGAGCTTCAAGCTGGTGGAGGGTGTAGGGAATATTGTCGGGCAAGAGGCGGTTCCATTCCCGGCGAAGTTGTTTTTTTTCTCGTTCAAAGACGGATTCAGTTTTGATATTGCGGGTCGCGTCTGCGACAAAGGCGTTAATAGCGTCCTTGCGGCCGTGAAGCCAGGCTTTCGCCAGCAAGTCGTGACGGGTGGCTTTGAGGCGTTGGCTGTCGTCAAGAATCTTGTGAATTTCAGTGCGGGCATCTTCGATCGAGTGTTTCCAGCCGCGAACAGGATCAGTTTCGCCGGGGTGGCGATATTGGAGTTTCAATAGGTGGTGGATGGTTCGCGCATACTGACTCCTAAGTCTGCGAGCGTCGCTTCGGGCCAAGTCTTCAATCTCCTCTATAACATTGTCCCAATCAACAGCGCCGAAATCGCGTCGGCGCATGGCCTCGGCCTGCGCTAGCGCCCAAGCGTAGGAATCTTTCAGGTAGAGCTCGTGCGTAGCGGGCTCGGTGAACGGTTGGGCGTTTGGGATTTTGGCGGCGCGGGCCATCGGTCACCTCCACAGCGGCCGAAAGGGTATAGGTGCGTTTATGCACCGGCTGGGCGGGGAAGTCAAGCACCGGGAAAGCAGCCAGGCCGACGCGAGCAAAAAAAGAGGCGACGGCCGAAGCCATCCTGGACATCGGCAAGGACTTCGCCTTCTACCCCGGCGACCTGGGTCAT
>JAPOZE010000564.1:0-5635 GCA_026706225.1 Acidobacteriota bacterium | reverse complement strand
GGGGGGGGGGACGGGACGCGCGAGGCGGAAGCAGCGAGGGCGGCGAGAGGAAAAAGAGGGGCGACGGCCGGAGCCGCCGCCTCCAGGAAATCAGTCGTGCTGGGGCTTGGCCTCTTCGGTGCCGAGCTGGTGGACCCGCGTGTGGGCGAGGTCGGCGACCTTGGCCAGGAGCAGGAGGTCTTCTCGGCCGAAGCTGGTGGTGCTTTTCCACTCGTCGCCGTCCTTGTAGAGGCGGGAAAGGGAAAAGGTGGCGTTGTGGCGGATGCCGGCCTGGGTTTCGTTCTTCCAGATGATCGCTTTGACAGCTCTGATTCGGACTTCAGCAACGGGTTTTTGGGGGTTTGCCATTTGAGAATCTCCTTTTTTGGGTTGAGAGCGTTTTCGCTCACTTGGGACTGGTGAAAACGAGGAAAGCCAGGGAAGGAGAGCCGTGCGGCCAAGGCAGGGAAGGGAAGGACCGGAAAGGCAGTACGACTGACAGGTTCCCTGGCGGGAGAAATGCTCGGGACAAGGCGGACCGGCGCCGGCAAGCGGGGGGATGGCACCTGTTCCCCGCAGGCGCGGGGATGAACCGTAACTCCTGTCAGTTCTTGCCAGCCATTGCCTCATCCAAGTACATCATGGCGGCGGCATTGCTTAACATGGCATTGGTAGCGGCCTTAAGTTGCTCGCGTGCCTCAAGGATTTCTTGGCTGGACTCTTTGGGGCTCAATTCAACTCCACTGTGCCGTGCTGGTGCGTGACAAGGATGATGTCCATATCCAAGGCCACACCCGCATCCGTCAAGGTGCGTGTGCGCGTCTTTTTGGGCTTGCCACGGTAGAAGAAGCTGTCGTGGAACACCAGCATCAATTCGGCGTCCGTGTGGGACTTTACCAGGGCGTCATTGTAGGCGGTAAGGCTTGCACCTGTGACGAGCGTGGGGGGCTCGATGATCGTGTATCCCGCACGGTTTGCCACCCTGCGGGCCAGCGTGCCGCAGCGCCCCGGCGCAGGCACAATGCGTAGCGTCTCGTCGGTGCTTTTCTGGCACTTCTCCAGTATGTCGGCAATCAGGGTGGCATCGCGCCACAAGTGATGCCCACCCACAATCAGCTTCATCGCGCCTCCCCTCAACTTGTGGCTACGCCAGCCAGTAGTTGCTCAAATAGCTTCGTCTGCGGCACCCAAATTGTCATCGCCTTGCGCTCGCAGAAGCATTTGTTGTAGCTGTCTCCGTAGTCTTTCCACATATACCCGCGGCTGCCCCATCGCAGGGAAACTGCGCGGCACGCAACGGGAGTGCATGCGGGCGGGACGCCCGCGCTCCCGGGTGGGGGCATCCTCCCATCACTCTTGCTCCTCTGCAGGGGCCTGAGCTTATGGATGTTGCCGTCCTGCCGCTCAGAACTTGTAGCTGGTGAACAGGTAAGAGTAGGTGAAGGCGTGGCCGGGGGTGTTGGCCTTGACGAAGGGGCCGGGAAGCATGTGTGCGAGGCCGCCTCCCAGGCTGAAGTTGTCTGTTACCGGCACGGTGAAGACGGCGTCGACTTCGTTGCCGACCTTTCCGTCCCGGGCGCCCCCGGGGGGCGGGGCCACCGAGACTCGCCCGACGTTGGTGTAGAGGGCATCGGTCCTGGAGGCCAGCCAGAAGGAGTGGAATTCCAATAGCAGCGTCAGCTTGGAGTGCGGCCTGAGCTCGCTCCCCAGGCGCAGCCCCTTGTGGTTGCGCCAGCCGACCCGGTTGGCGCGGCCGTACAGGAAGGCGGTGGTGGGATAGAGGTTGTCGAAGCCCTCGATTCGGCCGTCGCCGGGATCCTTGTCGCCCGAGCCGTAGTTGTAGTGGATGTAGAGGCGTGGGTTCAGCCTGGCCTCGATCGAATAGCCCAGTTCACCGTAGCCGGCCCAGGCCTGGATTTCAGCGCCTGCCGCCTGCCCCCACTGGCGGACCAGGGCGGCGTTGTAGTCCCAGGGCCCCAGCCCTTTGCCCCAGGCCCGGAATCCCAGGGTATAACGGTCCAGATCTCCGATTGCGTTCAGCTCATTGACGACCGAGGACTTTGTCTGCCAGAGCAGGTAGGGTTCGAGAGTGGATCCCGGGATGACGTTCTCCAGGGAGCCGTAGAGGCCGTGCAGGTATTCTCCTTCGGCCGATCGGTTCAAGCGGCGGTTGGGGTCGTTCCGCACCACCGAGGCCGAGAAAAGGTCGAGCTTGGCTCCCGCGCCCCGCACCTGCAGCCTTACGGCGTCGAAGGCGCGGGAGGTGTTGGACCAGTTTGGAGCTCCGATCAGGCGCGAGTCGCCGTAGATCAGCGCCTGCCTGCCCACTTTCAGCGAGGCCGGGGCCTGGCTGGCGCCGATCTCGGCATAGGCCTGGCGCAGGTCGAACGGATCCCGCACGGCTCCGGAGTTGGACAGCGCCGGCCGGATGCCCGGAGCCCTGGAGTCCTGAGCCTGAATCCCGAAGTTCAGCCAGGAGACCGGCCGGACCCCCACCTCCAGGCGGGTCCGGGTCAGCCCGTAGCCGTCGTCGTTGTCCTGGCTGTAGCCCAGGCCCTGTCCGCTTTCGAAGCGCAAGCGGAACTCGCCCGACAAGGAGAGCCAGTCCGGCAGATCGTCCCCCAGACTACTCTGCAGCGTGACCGGAGTTTCGTCCTGCTTTGCGGCGCCTTCCTCTCCGAAACCGGGGCTCGCCGGCAGAATCCAGACCAGGCCTGCCAGGGCCACCCGCTTCAGTCGGGTACAGCCGGTCCTGGCGCCAAGCCGCGCCGGAGGGGCGGTCGAGACCTGCCGGGATGGTTGCTGTGGAGCCATCGACTTGCTGAATCCTGTCTTTCTTCCGGGGGCGCCCGGAGTGCCCACCGCGGGGGCGGGGAATCTGCACGTTGAACGGAAACCTGCAGCCTTGAGGCGGTCGTCGTCGGGTCAGGATTCCCTGGCCTCCGCCACATCCGATTTACCGGGAGCAAGCACCGGCTCATCTTCGTCTGCGTCCGTGTCTGCATGTCCGGCAGCCATTTCCGTGGCCCCGGGCGATTCCAGCGGCAATTCGACCAGCATCTCGGTGAAGCTGCCGGGTTCGGTCTCCACCTTGATGGATCCTCCGTGCTCTCGCACGATGTCGTTGGACAGGGCCAGCCCGAGCCCGGTTCCCTCATTGGTGGGCTTGGTGGTGAAGAAGGGGTTGAAGATTTTGTCGACGACCTCGGCGGGAATGCCGCTTCCGTTATCCCGTACGCGGATTTCGATTCGGTCCTCCAGGCGCCTGGTGCTGAGCCACAGCGTCGGGCTGTATTCGGAAAGAGCCTCCTCGGGGGAACCCCTCCCATCGGATTGTTCTCCACCGGCTGGGTCCAGGGAACGCCGTTTCTGATCGGTGGCATAGCAGGCGTTGCTGACCAGGTTCAGGAAGACGCGTCCCATCTCTTGCGAGACGACGTCAACGAACCCCAGCTCGGGATCCAGATCCTGCTTGATATCCAGGTTGAACGACTTGTCGGTGGCCCGGGCGCTGTGGTAGGCCAGTCGAGCACTCTGATCGAGCAGGCCGTTGATGTCGGTCGGTTGCCGCTCGCCCGAACCTCGTCCCATCGACAGCATGTCGTGAATCACCCGGTTGGCGCGGTCCCCGTGTTGGCGAATGCTCTTGAGATTGCCGGTCAGATCTCCGGAAATCTCCTCGAGCAGCTCCCGGTCGTCCTTGCTCAGCTTCTCCTGGTTATCGGTGAGGATCTCCCCCATTTCCTCCAGCAACTCCTCGGAGACTTCCGAGAAATTCTTGACGAAGTTGAGCGGATTCTTGATCTCGTGGGCCACGCCCGCGGTGAGCTGGCCGAGTTCCGCCAGCTTGTCGCGCATGACGATTTGATCCTGGGCCTTGCGCAGGTCGTCCATGGCTTTCTCGAGCTGAGAGTTCTTTCCCTTCAGTTCTTCGGCCAGCTTCTCGACTAGGTTCAAGCGTTGAACCTCCAGGGCGTGACGTCGAAACACCTCCAGAGCCGCCGCCATCTCGGCCACCTCGTCGCGCCCGCTGATCTCCACCCGGGCCTCCAGGTCGCCTCCGGCCATGCCACGCATGCGATCGGACAGCTTCTGGAGGCGGCGCAACAGGATCTTTCCGACAAACAGCCAACCGATCAGCAAGGCCCCGGTGATGCTGACCAGGTTCAGGATCAGAAGCAGTCTGCGTCCGGTGAGGATGGCATGCGTGGAGGAGAGAGTCGCATCCTGAGCCCGTGCACTGGCCGAACCGACCATTCCTTCGACCTCAGCCACGAGGTCCATGGAGAGGCTACGATTGCGCTCCAGCAGGTCCCGCTGTCGATTGGCGAGACCCAGCTCCTGGGCGCGCAGATCGAATCCATTCTGTTCTCCCAGGCCCAGGTCCAGCAACTGGTCGAAAACCGGGGAAATCCTGTCCCGCAACGGGGCCTTGCCGAGGGCCGCAAGGCTGCGCCCGATACCGTCTCGGGCCGACTCGAAGCGCTCCCGAACCGGCTCGATCAGCGGGATTTCCGTCAGATTGGTGACGCCCCCGAGAAGCTGGGTCGCAGTGGTCGCGTGCGCCTGCAACTCGATCATGTGGCGGTAGCGGTTGAATTCGGCTTTCGAGAAGTGCCGTGCCGGGGAGGCCGGCCGTTCGCCAAGGCTCCGGTAGCCGGTCAGGGCGTAGAAGAGGTGGTCGTCGATGGCCGGCACCAGCATTACCGTCAGTTCGTTCCGCAGGGTTTCCAGCTTCGCGAGCAGTTCTTCGCTGCGCTCGTTCAACACGAAAGACTGGGATACGGAGTCCCGGATGGCCCCGATGTTCGAGATAATTTCGCTCCCCTGGGCGAGAACGCGTGCGACTTTGTCTTCTTCCCCCTCCCGGGGGGTCAGGGCTTGAAGGCGTGTCTCGAAGTCCGTTTGCTCCTTGGCGACCGCGGTGGCGATAGTGGCGAAATCGGCCGGAGTTGCGGCGGTGACCAGGCGCGGGGCCGCCGCCACCAGGGTGCCCGCCTGGCGCGCCACGCCGAAGGCGGCGGTCATTTCCGGGATACTGTCTTCGTTGACCCGGTTCTGGGCATCGCCCACCTGATTGAAGGAGTACCAGGCCACCAGGCTCGCCGACAGGGTGATGGCCACGGCTCCGCCGATCCCGATGTAGAGCTGTATTCCAAGCCCGATTCGGCCTTCACCCAGCCGCTGCGTCAACTCCATCGCCAGCCCGCGATGGCGTTGAATCCTCTCGGTCCCGACCAGGCGGGACAACGGGCTCAGGATGGCGCTCAGGAATCGGCTCTCCAGCAGTCGCTGCAGCAGGCCGGCGACGGCGGATCCCACGGACTGGACGACTGAGGTCTTGGAGCGGCCGGCAGGGCGCTTTGATTCCCCGGAGTGAAATCGATTCCTGAACAGGCTTCGCAGCCGGTCGATCACGGTCGAACCCCGACCCGGAGCGTCTCGATTGGGTGATAGTAGCCGTCGCGGCCGATCCTGGTCAGGAAAATGGAATCGGAGCCCTGGTTGTCGGTGTCGCCGAAGCGGAGCTCGAACCCGTCCAGGTCGATGGGGTCGGAGAGACGCAGACTGTCGAGAAATCCGGCTCGTTCCAGGTCTCGTCCGCAGCGTTCCAGGGCCGCGATGGCCAGGCGGCCGGCCAGGTAGCCTTCGAACG
>JAPOZE010000462.1 GCA_026706225.1 Acidobacteriota bacterium | reverse complement strand
TCTTGTTGATTTCCCGCGGTCCCACGGGCCAGGGCGTATCGCGGTTCTCGGCCCGTGTGTGGCGGACACGCTGCATCATTCGGTCCAGCTCCTCCCGGCTGACCGCGTAGGATTCCGCCAGGTAGGATTCGATTTCCTCGTCTCCGGGATGAACCGGCCCATCGCCCGGAAGGAACGGAGACCGGCGTTCCTGTTCCGCCAGCCTGTCAATGTGGCTGCGCCACTCCGTCAACCGGTCGGAGTCCAGCAGTCCCTCCAGAACGAGGTAGCCTTCCCCTCCCAACTGTTGAGCGATTCGGGCCAGATCGAACCGGCCTTGCGGATCCTCGGGCATCGGCGCCTCCCCGGGTTCAGATTCGGTGCGGGCTGACATCTTACCCGAAGGAGGGGATCCGAGGCAGCCCTCACAGGTCAAGAGACAGAAGGCGACTTACGTAATTCCACCGATTACCGCTTGACAGTATTATCGCTGTGCAGGGAGCCTGACAGGCAGGATTTGATCAGGACGGCGCCAGGACGCTGAGTTTGTCCGTGAACTTGTTGAAGTGCCGCCTATTCCAGGTGAGCAGTGTGGATGCACCCGCCTTCAAGGCTGAGGCTGCAACGATCACGTCGTACATTTGTCCGCCAATGATTCCGAGTTGCCGTGCTTCACGGAGTGCCTGCCAGGTCTCTTGTCCCGTCAGATGCACCACGAACGTCTCCCCCCAGTTCGCCTCAATCAGGGAAATGGCATCATCGGCTCGCAATCGATGCGGTGAGGGCAGTCTCGTGAGGACTGCGTAGAGCTCGGCAAGCGAATGGGCCGCGAGGACCAGTTCTTCATGGCCACCAATGCGGCGCTCGATTTCAAAACGGGTACGCCTGTGGTGTTCATGCCATGCACACACCGCCGCAACCAGGCAACTGGTATCGCAGAGATACCGACTCAATCAGGAGGCCTCCTTGGCGGTTCCGGTGCCGCGAACCTCAGCCGTCGTATCCTCGACCATCGACTGCGTCAAGATTGGTTGCTGTTGACGTGGAACGGCAACCACAAGGGGGCCGTGCTGCTCAAGGCTTACCGTGAGCGGTACCGGCTCGATCTCGACCCGGCCGGAAACCACCCGGAATTCGACAGCAGCGCCCGGTTCCAGTCGTGCCGCCGCGCGAACCGCCTTCGGGATAACGATGCGGCCTGCTTTGTCTATGGTTGTCACCATGGCATGCACTATACCACTTCACGTACCATTGTCAATGGCCGCTATGGCGTGTAACGATTTCAGACAGGGGTGACACTTCGAAAGGTGACATACCTATTTTCCACCTATTACCGTTTGACAGTATTATCGCTGATCGGTATTATCCGGCCATGATCAAGGGATTTTGTTGCAAGGAGACTGAAAAACTCTGGCGACGACGGCTGACGCGGAAGTTTCCCTCAAGCGTCAAGCAAACTGCCAGAATCAAGCTGAGAATCCTGCATGTATCCGAATCCCTTAATCAGTTGAGAGTGCCTCCCTCCAATCGATTGGAAGCACTGGCAGGGAGCAGGAAGGGTCAGTACAGCATTCGGATCAACAGACAGTGGCGGATCTGCTTCCGTTGGGAAAGTGGAGATGCCTACGATGTTGAAATAGTGGATTACCACTAGAGAAAGGAGGCCCAGGAGATGAAACGAGACAAGAGCTTGAAGCCCATCCACCCCGGGGTGATTCTGCGCGAAGAGTTCATGAAGCCGATGGGCATTACTCAGTATCGACTTGCCAAGAATCTTTCAGTAAAGCCGTTGCGAATCAGTGAAATCGTGCGTGGCAAGCGGGGGATCACAGCCGACACGGCCCTGCGCCTAGGTCGATACTTTGGTCTCTCGGCTTCATACTGGATGAATCTACAGGCGCTTTACGAGATCGAGGTCGCCGAGGACTTCCTGGAGGACCGCCTCGATGAGGAAGTAACACCTCGTGAGGAGGTGGCGGCCTAGATGGATCCCTACCTGCCTCTATTGATCTTCCAGGTGGCCGCTTGGGTTTCTTCTTCTTGACCAACCTTTGTTTCACCTTCCAATGATCTGTCCCGTCGTGGGGGGCGGGGGCGCGGCTTGCCTGAACCGGAGGCTCGAATCTCAGGCGTTCGATCAACCAGGGCGCGGATTGGCCTGGTATCTGCTACCGGCAGGTCCGCCGCCGTATGCTATATTAAGATTCCGTAAAGAAATAACCCGACCGGGCTCCAGGCGCCCGGCGGTTCCGTCTGCGGCAACCCTCCGTACTTACGCGCCATGAAGACGGCCATCCCATTGAAAAATAAGGACATCCGGGGCTTCGCGGCGGAGTCGGCCCTCTATTGGGTGAGAGCCATGTTCGCCCAGGCTGCCGGCACTCGGGAGGGAAAGGATATCGAGCACCTTCACGACATGCGGGTGGCCTCTCGCCGGCTGCGCGAGTGCTTTCGGGTGTTCAGCGCCTTCTATGCCCCCAGAAAGCTGAAGAAGGTGCTTTCATCGGTCAGGAACATCACCCGGGTCCTGGGACGGCCCCGGGAAACCGATGTCAACGCCAGTCTGCTGGCGGCCTACCAACCCGGGCCCTCGCCGATCCTGAGCACCACCCACGAGTACCTGCTGGAGATTTTCCAATTTGAACAGGCGCGCCAGCGGCGAAAGATGCTCAAGCAGGTGGGCAAGATCGACCAGGGCGCCCTCGAAACCATGCTGAGCCGGTTTGCCGAAACGGCTCGCATGCGCCGGTCGAGACCCTCGTTGCTCACCCAGGTGGGGCAGGAATTGGAGTTCGAGGGTTTCCTCAGCATCAGCACCAGGGACCTCAGGCACAACGTCGCCGGGATCTTCGCCTTCCAGGCGACACCTTCCGAAGAGGAGTACGAAACGCGTTTGCATGAGCTCAGGATCAACACCAAGAAGTTGCGATACCGCCTGGAACTCCTGAATGCGGCTTACGACCAGCGGTTCGGCCGGGCGATCAAGCTGGCCAAGGACCTGCAGGACGTCATCGGTTGGGCCCACGACTATGGCGTGCTGATCGTCCAACTGGAATCCCACCGGCGCTACCTGACCCAAAAAGGCAGGATGAGGCTGGCCAGAGGCTGCCAGCGAACCATCGCGGACTTCGACGCGCTCAAGGCGTCCTATCTCGATCGGGTCGAACCTGCCCGCATCGGTTTTCTGCAGGAACTCTCCAGGCTGGACCTGGCGCCCGAAAACCACCTGCTTTCCGGTCCCGGCAGGATCGAGAGACAGGCCGTGTCCGGATGATCCCCGAGGATCCGACCTGCCAGCAGGCCGACAGATGACCTGCCGTCTCGCCCGGCGCGGCTTCCCGCCGCTTCCTTCATCCTGACCCTGATTCCCCACCGGTCATTGTGTTCGGTTTATGGCTGGGTTACACTAGCGCGCAACAGACATGCAGATCGACGAACGAAGAATTGCCGTCTTTATCGACTTTGAGAACGTGGCCATGGGTGTCCGCGAGAGCCGATACGGCAATTTCGACATTGACCTGGTCCTCAAGCGGCTGGTCGAGAAGGGAAAGATCACCGTCAAGCGGGCCTATTCCGACTGGCATCGCTATACGGAATTCAAGAGGGCCTTTCACCAGGCCGCCATCGAACTGATCGACGTGCCTCAGAGCCGTTACAGCGGCAAGAACAGCGCCGACATCCGAATGGTGGTGGATGCGCTGGATCTTTCCTATCAGCGGGATCACATCGATACCTTCGTCCTGGTTTCCGGAGACAGCGACTTTTCGCCCCTGGTCTCGAAGTTGAGGGAATACGGCCGGTACGTCATCGGGATGGGGGTCAAGCAGTCCTCTTCCGACCTGTTGATCAACAACTGCGACGAGTTCATCTTCTATGAAGACCTGGTCCGGCCCTCCACCGAGAATACGCGACTGGCTCCCAAGCTGAACGGACTGCCTCACAAGAAGGCCGAGGCCCTGCGCCTGGTCGTTGAGACCTTCGAGGCGTTGCAGCGGGAAGGCAAGGAAGTCATTTACGGTTCCGTCATCAAGCAGACTCTGGTCCGGAAGTTGCCCTCGTTCAATGAGACCTACTTCGGATATCCGAGCTTTTCCCGCTTGTTGGAGGATGCCGCCGAAAACAAGCTGCTGCAGTTGACCAAGGACCAGAAGAGCGGCGGCTACATCGTGAACGTGAGCGGGGATGGCGCCGGGACGGAGGCGCCTTCCGAAGAGCAGGCGGATTCCACCCTCTCCGGGGGCGAGAGCCCGCCATCGGCCGCCAAGAGCAGCGCTCCGACCAGATCCCGCTCGTCCCGCGGTCGCCGCCAGGGGACTCGGGAGAAAGCCAGGAGCGAATCTCAACCTCCGGTTGAATCCGCACCCACCGACCCTCAAACCGGAGCAACGCCCCAGGCCTTGACGGAAACACCCCAAGCTCCGGCCGAGGGCCCGCTCCCCGGGGATACCCCTATAGCCGAAACATCCACAGAGCCATCTCCCACGGTTGAAAAGAAAGCGGGCCGTCCCCGCCGGCGCGCTTCGAGGAGTCGAAGCGCCCGGAGCAAGGAATCCGTCGCCAAGGCGGCCGAGGAAGCTCCTGCGGCGGAGGTTCCCGTTGCTCCTCCCGAGCAGCCCGCAGAAAGCGCAACCGCCACGGCCAGCTCTCCTGTAGAAGCGCAGCCTGCGGCGGAGGAGCCTCCCCCGGGGGAAACCCCTATAACCGAACCATCCACAGAGCCATCTCCCGCGGTCGAAAAGAAAGCGGGCCGTCCCCGCCGGCGCGCTTCGAGGAGTCGAAGCGCCCGGAGCAAGGAATCCGTCGCCAAGGCGGCCGAGGAAGCTCCTGCGGCGGAGGTTCCCGTTGCTCCTCCCGAGCAGCCCGCAGAAAGCGCAACCGCCACGGCCGGCTCTCCTGTAGAAGCGCAGCCTGCGGCGGAGGCTTCCGCCGTCCCGGCGGCCGAGGCCCCGGCTGCACCGCTGGACCGGGTCCCTGCCGCACCGCCACCGGAGCAACCCGCGGAGAGCGCATCGGCCACTACCGCTTCTCCCGCGGAGGGACAGGCTGAGGTGGAGCAACCACCCCCGGGGGCCGCCACTCCGCCCGAACCATCCGCCGAGCCATCTCCGCCCGTGGAAAAGAAAGCCGCGCGTCCCCGCCGGCGCGCTTCGAGGAGTCGAGGCGCCGGAAGCAGCAAGTCCGCCGCCAAGGCAGCCGAGGAGGGCCCGCCGGCCGAGGTTTCCGCACCCTCACCGGAGCAGCCTCCGGAGAGCCATGCGGCCGCCGCCACTCCTGCCGCGGGAGGGCAGGCTTCAGTGGAAGAAGCATCCCCGGTGGAGGCGCCGGCCGTGGACGCACCCCTGCTGAGCGGAGCTGCCGCACCCGTGACCGAGTCGGACTCGGACGGCGGCGCCACCCCCAAACGTCGCAAGAGGACCACGACTGCCCGAAAGAGAACCACCCGCAGCAAAACAACCCGGAGCCGCAAGACACCGGCTCCCGACACGGAACCTACCCTCTTCTCCCAGATTCAGGATTCAGCCGAATAGGTCCAGCCTCGCCGGCTCCCAGTGAGGCTTCGCGCCACCGATGCGAAAAACCAAAATCGTGGCTACCGTCGGGCCCGCAAGCGACTCGGCGCGGGCCCTCCGCCAGTTGATCGGGGGCGGGGTCGACGTTTTCCGGCTCAACATGTCCCACGGTGACCATGTCTCCCATCGGAGGGTCATCCACAGCATTCGAAAGATCGCTGAGGAACTCGATCTCCCGACAGCCATCCTGGTGGACTTGCAGGGCCCCAAGTTGCGCCTGGGGGCCTTCGAGGGGGGCAGCGCCGAGTTGGCGGCCCGGCAGCGATTCACCCTGACCACCCGGAAGGTTCAGGGCAACCGGGACACCGTCTCCATCGATGCCCCCTCCTTTCACCGGTTCGTTCGTAGCGGAGACAGGATCCTGATGGACGACGGCCTGCTGGTGCTGGAGGTGCTGGAAGTTTCCTCCGAAGATGTGACCACGCGAGTGGTTTCGGGCGGAACCGTGCGCAGCCGCACCGGCGTCAACCTGCCCGGCGCTTCCCTATCGGCACCCGCCGTCACCGCCAAGGACGAGGTCGACATGCAATTCGCGGTCGAGAACCGAGTCGACTACCTGGCGCTCTCGTTTGTCCGCGTGGCCCAGGACCTGCTGCAGGCGCGAAAACGGCTGGCGCGGCTGGGCGATCGCGAAGCACTGCCTCCCCTGATCGCCAAGATCGAAAAACCTCAGGCGCTGGACGACCTGCAAAACATCCTGGAGGTCTCCGACGGCATCATGGTGGCCCGCGGAGACCTGGGCGTAGAGGTGCCCGCCGAACAGGTTCCCCTCTTGCAGAAGAAGCTGATCGGGGCCGCCGTGCAGTCGGGAAAACCGGTGATTACGGCCACTCAAATGCTGGAATCCATGACCAGCCATCCCCGCCCCACCCGTGCCGAGGCCTCCGATGTCGCCAACGCCATTCTGGACGGGACCGACGCCCTCATGCTTTCCGCGGAAACCGCAA
>JAPOZE010000598.1 GCA_026706225.1 Acidobacteriota bacterium | reverse complement strand
TGGTCCCCGCCTGTTACGACATGGTCTCCGCCAAAGTGGTGGAGCGTTGCGGCTTCGAGGCCGTCTACCTCTCCGGATTCGGGCACTCCGCCTCCCACCTCGGCCTCCCCGACGCGGGCCTGATCTCCTTTTCCGAGATGTTGGAGCGGTTGCACCACCTGGTCCGCTGCGTCGAGATCCCCGTTCTGGCGGACGCCGATACGGGATTCGGCGGAGTGGTCAATGTGCGCCGGACCGTGGAGGAATACGAGGCGGCCGGAGCCCAGGCCATCCAACTGGAGGATCAGCTCATCCCCAAGAAGTGCGGGCACACGCCGGGGAAGCAGTTGGTTGAAGCTTCGGAGATGGCGGGCAAGCTGGAGGCGGCCGTCGCCGCCAGGCGCAACGACCGGTTTCTGATCATCGCCCGAACCGATGCCATCGCCGTCACCGGATTCGACGATGCCATTCGCAGGGGAAAGCTCTACCAGGAGGCGGGAGCCGACATCCTCTTCATCGAGGCCCCGACCAGCCTGGATCAGATCGAGCGGATCAGCGCTTCCTTCCACAAACCGCTCATGATCAACCTGGTCGAACGGGGCAAGACTCCCCTGCTCTCCCTCGAGCAACTCCGGACCCTGGGATACAAGGTCGTCGCCTACGCCCTGACCACCCTGATGGCCTCGGTCCGGGCCATGGAACGCACCTTGGGGAAATTGAAGGAGGGGGGGGCACCCGAAGCGTACCTGGACGAGCTGGCCACTTTCGAGGAGCTGGATCAACTGCTGGGCTTTCCGGAATGGCGTCAATGGGAAAACCGGTTCCGCAAAGGGAGCGGATGACCGGTGCCGGGCAGGCCTCGCTAGCTGGTTCGGTCGGAGGCATCCAGCGCCGAGCGAAAAGCCCGGATATGGGCCGGGGTGGTGCCGCAGCAGCCTCCGATGAAGTAGGCTCCTTCCTTCAGAAGGTCGGGCAGATGGCCGGCCATTTCCTCGGGGGTCTGGGTGTAGTAGCTCCTGAGCTCGTCGTCCAGTTGAGGCATCCCCGCATTGGGGTAGGCCATCATCCGTTTCGGTTCCATTTGCCTGGAGGCCATGGCTTCCCGCAGCTCCCGCACTCCCTGGATGGCATAGGGCATGCCCGTATGCTCCTCCCGCCGGGGTTCGGCGCCGCAGTTGAGGCCGAGAAGGTCCACGTGCTCCAGTAAATTGTCCCCTCCCGACAGCTCGCCCCCCGAAAAAACTTCCAGCAGATCCGGGGCCGAATGTCCCCAATCCGTCCTGTAGGTCACCTTGCCGCTGTCACGGTTCCGGGTGTACTTGTAGGTGAGATTGACGGCCACCGGAATTCCGTACCGGCGGGCCACGTCGGCGGCGATGGAGGCCTCCCGCGCCGAAAACATGGTTTCGATGCAGAAGAAATCGACGCCGCCTTCCGCCAGGGCGTCAGCCAGTCTGCGGTGGGCATCCCTGACCAGGCGGTTGGCGATGCCGAAGGTGGTGTCGCCGCTGTCGGCTTCGATGGCTCCCGGAGAGGGCCCCAGCGAGCCCGCGATATAGGTCTCCTTGCCGCTTCTCTCGACCGCGGCCCTGGCGTGCTCCACCGCGGCTCTGGCCAGACGATCGCACCCGGCGGGATCCTTGCCGGCCATCTTGAGGTGCAGGGTGGACCCCACGAAGGTGTTGGTGCCGATGGCATCGGCTCCGGCTTCGATATAGGCGCAGTGGATGCCGACCACGTCTTCCGGATGCAGCTCATTGGCCACGCTGCTGTTGGGCAGCTCGATGCCCCTGGCGAAAAGCTGCGAGCCGAATCCTCCGTCATAGAGGAGCGGTTTGGGCTGCTTGAGTCTTTCCGATAGAGGAATCATGGAAACTCCTTCGAGCGCCCTTGCGGTCGATGGCGGAACACTCGATCCGCCGGTCCGATGTTGCGGGTCAAGCCGGCGGCGAACCCATGGCCTGCCGGCGCCGGCGATCTTTCGAAGCCCGCACCCGCCTCAGAGATCCATCAGTTCCCGCACATACTTGGGGGCCGGCGACCCAAAGGACAGCATTCTGTCGTGAAAGGCCTTGAAGTCCTTCAAGGGTCCATGCCTGGCTTCGTAGTCCTCTCGTATGGCGTTGACTTCACGGTTGCCCACATAGTAGGTCGAAAGCTGGGCCGAGGTCAGGCAGGCCCTGCGCCACTTGCCGGCGGCCTCTCCCTCTTCCTGAAATCCCTCGTTCATCATCAGGTCCATGGCCTCCTGGCGGCTCATGCTGCCGGCATGGACCTGCTGATCGATGAGGGCATTGATGATCAGCCGCAGGCGCATCTTCAACTGCTGCGTCTTGACGGCCGGCCCGCCGAAGCCCTTTTCAGCCATGAGCTGCTCGGCATAGGTGGCCCACCCTTCCACGAAGGTTCCGCTGCTGAAGATGGCCCGTATCCTGGTCGGCGCCCGGAACCGGTTCGCATGGGCGATCTGGAGATAGTGTCCCGGCGTGGACTCATGGATGGTCAACTCCTGCAACATGTGGTCATTGTACTCCCGAAAAAATGACCTCACCCGATCGTCCGGCCAGTCGGCAGGCGTGGGAGAGATGGCGTAGAAGGTCTCGCCCCGGGTCTCCAGCGGCCCGGGAGAATCGCAGTAGGCCACGGCCACCCCCCTCTGGAACTCCGGCATCACGATGATCCGGATCGGTTCCTGGGGAACCGTCACCAACTCCTGCTCCCGGGTGAAACGGGTCACCCGGTCCAGGGACTGCCGGGCCTTGTCCACGATGGTCTCGTTGTCCGGATGGGAATCGGCCAGCTTGTCCAGCACCTCTCTGACCAGGGATTTCGGGTCCTGCGGCGGGAGCCTCCGGGGGAAGAGGCTGGGGTAGAGGCCGCGGGCGGTCTCGGCAAGGTCTTGGCGGGTACGTTTCAGATCCTCCATGGCGGCTTGGCGGATCTCCTCCAGGGACAGGTCCGATTCCAGGGTGTGCCTCAGCTTGGCCCTGTAGAGCCGTTCCCCCAGCCTGAAGTCGCCGTGCGCCCTGGGCAGCAGATCCTCTTCCAACCAGCGGCCATAGTCCTCCAGGGCCTGGACCGCTTGCTGGCGGGCCCCGAAAAACGACTCCTCCAGGTCGGGTGTGCGGTCCAGAAAGGGTTGCAGCCCCCCGGAAATGAGGCGCAGGGTGCCCTGATTCTGCTGAATCGCCGTCTCGGTATGGATCCTGGGGGGATTGCGCAGATTGGCCTTGGCCGCCGCGACCACCGCGGGAACAGCCTGAAGCCTCTGTTGAAGGCTGGCCATTCTTTCCGGCAGGGGCGCAAACTCCCGGGCCACCAGGGAATAGACGGCGCTGCCCACGTTGTAGACCATGGGGTTCCACCGGTATTCCTTCAAGTCCTCCAGCCGAAAAATCATGGACCGGATATTGGCTTTCAGGATCCGGTAGTCCACCCGGTTGACCTGGCTGAGCCGTGCCGGATCCATGGTCTCGAGCCGCCGCAGGGATTGGCGTTGAAAGGCCAGGTCCCGATCCATGCCGTCACTGGAGTAGTCGTCGAGACGGTGGTCGTAGCGGTGATCCCCCAGCAGGGTGGCCCACTCGGGCCTCATGGCCAGCAGTTCCTCCACGTAAGTCTCGGCGAAGGATTCGAACCCGGCATCCTGACCGGGCCTCCACCAGCACCCCGCCCCCAGCAGCAAGACCCAGGCCGTCCATCTCTTCATGTGCCCCTCACCGAAGTCAGACGACGTTTCCAACTCGCGGACCGGGAATCCGGCCCCACCTGTCCCCACCGGTCCCGGTGCATTTCCAAAACTGCCAGGGGATGGTAGCATAGCCTGAGCTTGTGCGCCTAACCCCCAGTCTTTGCCTTATTTACAAGCGGGACTGCGGGGGAAGTCGGCGGATCTGGTTCCGGTCAATCGGCCTGGTGCAGCCCCTATTCGGGAATTCCAATTGCCGGCGGAACGTCGAGACAAGGAGGATTCATGGCCAGCAAGGGCGTAAAGATCTTTGGTGTCATTCTGGGGGTTCTGTTGATCCTGTTCGGGATCATGGTCTTTGCACTGATTCGTTTCACCCGGCCGGCCGAAGTCAAGGTCCGGAACGACTCCGTATTGGAACTCACCATCGCCGGTGAACTGTCGGACCTGCCGCCAACCTCTCCCCTGGCGCAATTGACGGGGCAAGGCAAATTCTCCCTGCTGGAGATGGGACAGGCCTTGCGGGCCGCCGCCGAGGATGAGCGCATTGCCTCGATCTACTGCCGGATTTATCCCGTGCAATCGAGTTGGGCAACCGTGGAAGAGATCCGATCCTTCATGCACGGATTCAGGGAGTCCGGCAAGAAAATCTACGCCTACCTGTCGCTGGACCTGGTCAGCGACAAGGACCTCTACCTGGCATCGGCTGCCGACGAGATCCACTTGAATCAGGATTCGGCCCTGATGGTCAATGGCCTGGTGGCCGAAGTCAGCTTCTACAGCAAGATGATGAACAAGCTGAAGGTCCGACCCGACGTGCTCCAGTTCAAGGAATACAAGAGTCCCGAAAGCTTCACCCGATCCGGAATGACCCCGGAATTCCGCTCCATGTACCGGAGCCTGCTGTCCGACATTCAGCAGCGTCTCAAGCAGGCCCTGAGCCGGGAGCGCGGGATCGAGCCGCAAAAGCTGGATCGCCTGATGCAGAGCGGCATCCTGAGTGCATCCTCGGCCCTGGCCGCGGGCCTGGTCACCCACCTGGACTACGATGACGAAATTCGGGAACGGTTGAAAACCGAGTCCTCCGAAGGGGAACCGGAATACCGTTCCCTGTCGGCGTCGGACTACCTGAAAGCCGTCAAGCGCCGCAAACAGCCCTCCCGACCGCACAAAGTGGCGCTGCTGGGCGGCATCGGTCCGATCATGACCGGACGGAGCGAAGAGACCTGGGAGAACACCATGGGAGGAGACACCATCGTGTCCAGGCTGAGGAAGATTCGCAAGGACAAGGAGGTGAAGGGCCTGCTCTTCCGAGTCAACAGCCCGGGCGGCTCCGCCGTGGGGTCCGACAAGATCTGGCGCGAGATTCGACTCATGGAAGAAGCCGGGAAACCGGTGGTGGTCAGCATGGGAGGAGTGGCCGGGTCAGGCGGGTACTACATCGCCATGGGGGCCCGCAAGATCGTGGCTCAGCCCTCGACCGTCACGGGCTCCATCGGCGTGATCTTCATGAAATTCAATCTGAGCGGCCTCTTCGATCAATGGCTGGGAATCACCGTGGACCGGGTGAAGCTGGCCGAAAATGCCGACATCCTTTCTCCCACCACCTCCCTCAACGCCAGGCAGAGAGAGGAGGTCGAGCAGTGGATGAGCCACATCTACGACACCTTTGTCGAGAAGGCGGCCCAAGGACGACAGCTCAGCGTCGAGGAGCTGGAGCGGCAGGCCGGCGGCCGGGTCTTTACCGGAAACCAGGCCAGGCAGCGTCAACTGATCGATGCGGTGGGCGGATTGAGCACGGCGCTGGATCTGCTCAAGCAGGAATTGGACATTCCCGCCGAGGAAGAGGTGGAACTGGTGCTCTACCCCAAGCGCAAGAGCCTGTGGGAAAGCCTGCTCGAGGGGGATTGGGCTCAAGTCTCCAGGCGCGGGCAAACCCTGGAGTCACTGCTCAAGGAGCGGCTGTCGGAAGTCACCCGTCCGGCGCCCTGGCTGATCGTCCCCGAGCTGAGGATTCACTGACCGCCGCCCGGGTACTCCGGTTGTTGCCTTTGGCACCGGCCTCGACCGGTTGGGTCAGCCGAGGGCTTCAGGTTTCGGTGGCATCCGATTCCAGCATTTGCACCAGGACCTGGCTGACTCGAAGCTTCTCCACCCGGTGGACCACCATCTTGAGGTTGTTGTGTATGGACTCGGCCCCTTCGGAGGGAATATTCCGCCAGTGGTTTACCAGGTAGCCGCCCAGGGTGGTGACGTCGCGGTCGCCGTTGAACCGGGTTCCAAAGGCTTCCTCCAGGTCGTGCAGCGGCGTGGAGCCGTCCACCAGAAACTTGCCCTCGCCGAGCTTGACGATTAGAGGGGCTTCCTGGTCGAATTCGTCCTGAATCTCTCCGACCAGCTCCTCCAGGACATCTTCCAGAGTCACCAGGCCCACCGTCCCCCCGAATTCGTCGACCACCACTCCCATGTGACACTTTCTTTGCAGGAAGGTCTTCAACATCGTCTCCAGGGAGGCGAACTCGGGGAAAAACAGGATCTCCCGGCAGATCGATTCCAGGTTGACCGGCTCGTTCCCGGACTGAATCTGCCAAAGCAGGTGCTTGATGTGGACCATTCCGACCACGTCGTCGAGCGTCTTGCGGCAGACCGGAAACCGGGTGTGACCACAGGCCTTGACGATTTCAAGGTTCTGTTCGGGAGACATTTCCAGGTCGAGGGCGTCGATCTTGTTTCGGGGCAGCATGATGTTGCGGGCCTGCAGGCTCTTCAAGCTGAAGGTCCTGCGGAGAAGGCGCCGGCGCAAGGAGTACTGGGAAACCCCTGGACCGGGCGTGGAAAGCAGGAGGCG
>JAPOZE010000528.1 GCA_026706225.1 Acidobacteriota bacterium | reverse complement strand
AGCGCCGTCATTGAAGACCAGGTGGTCATCGCCGGCCAAGCCGGGTTCGGCGAGCACATTCGGGTGAAAAAGGGCGCCGTCATCGGCGGACAGGCCGGGGTCCTTCCCGGGAAGATCCTGCCGGGCAACCAGGTCTATTGGGGAACGCCCGCCCGTCCCCTGAGGGAGTTCAAGCGTATTCTGGCTCTCCTCCCCCGCCTTCCCCAGATGCGTTCGGAACTCGAGCGACTGAAGAAACGGCTCGATCAGCTCCTGCGGGAAAAGGAAAAATCCGGCAAGTGACGACCCTCCGCGTCAGTGAGGAGATCCGTCCGCCGGATTAAGGCAACTTCATGGATGCGGTCCGGTTCTCGCAAGTCGTGGATGAGATCCTGGCAGGCTTGCCCCCATTCTTCAAGAACCGTCTGGACAATCTTGCCGTCATCGTCCAGGACTACCCCGAGCCGGAACTGCAGCGGCAATTCCCCGGTCGGCTCCTGGGCCTGTTTCGCGGTGTTCCGAAAACCCGCCAATCCGTCTTTGCCAGCGCCTCTTTTCCCCAGCAGGTCTATCTCTACCAGAAAAACATCGAAGCGGTCAGCTACGGGGAAGCCGACCTGCGCCGTCAGATCGAGAAGACCCTGAAACACGAAATCGGCCACTACTTCGGGCTTTCCGAGGAAGATCTGAGGGCGCTCGGCTATTGAGCGACAGGTCCCAGCGGCCGCGGGTAGCGAACGACATGCCGTTTCAGTCCTGGTTCCAACTGGAGCGAATCCCCGAGCCGGAGGTCATGGACGACCGGGATGGGGTCGAGGCTTACACGGCTTCGGCCGCTCAAGCCTATCTGGAACGGATCGACCGGTCTTTTGTCGATCATGCATTGAGGCTGGGGGTTGCCAGGGGAAGTGCCCTGGATATCGGCACGGGTCCCGGACTCATCCCCATAATGCTGGCCGTGAGAGCCCCCGGCCTGCGCCTGACCGGGGTGGACCTTTCGGAACCCATGCTGCAGAAGGCCCGCGACGCCGCCGAGGAAGCCGGCGTGACCGACCGGCTCGACTTCCGGCTGGGGGACGCCAAGTCATTGCCCTTTCCCGAGCGGAGCTTCGACCTGGTCCTCTGCAATTCCCTGCTGCACCACCTGCCCGATCCCCTGGCGCTGTTCAACGAGATCTCCCGGGTGAGCAGACCCGGGGGCGCCATCCTGCTGCGAGACCTGAGAAGACCCTCCAGGCTCGAGTTCCCCTTGCATGCCGGCTGGTTCGGGCGCCACTATTCCGGGGTGATGAGACGTCTCTACCGGGACTCCCTCCACGCCGCCTATACCTGTGCCGAGCTTGAGGATCTGCTGCACCGCTCCGAGTTGGCCGGCGCCCGGGTCTTCCGGACCGGCCGGACCCACATCGGCATTGAGCGAGCCGCACGAGTTGAGCAACTGAATATCGATTGACTTAACGTACGCCAAGACGTACGCTAAGAATCACGGAGGTGACTTGTGACCACATTGAACGCAACCGAAGCTCGTTCCAAACTCTACAGACTGATTGATGAGGCAGCCCAATCCCACAGCCCGGTTGTGATTACGGGAAGACGCGCCAATGCGGTCCTCATTGCCGAAGAAGACTGGAACGCAATCAACGAAACGCTCTACCTGCTTTCCATCCCGGGAATGCGCGAGTCCATACGAGAAGGAATGGAGTCCAGTCTCGACAATTGCGAAAAGGAACTGGACTGGTGACCTGGGAGCTTTACTTCACCCGGCAGGCCAGGAAAGATGCAAAAAAGCTGGCTGCTTCCGGATTAAAGGAAAAAGCCCGGGAATTGCTGGACATCATTCGGGAGGACCCCTTTCAGAATCCGCCGCCCTATGAAAAGCTGGTGGGGGACCTGGCCGGTGCATACTCCAGACGAATCAACATCCAACATCGGCTGGTTTACCAGGTCCTTGAGGAGGAAAGATCGGTAAAGGTCCTGAGGCTATGGACCCACTACGAGTAGCTCCGCCAACGCCCAGGGTGATTTGAAGTAAAAGGATCAGGATTCCGGAAGCCAGCGGCGAAAGTGCCGGAGCCAGTTGGCGTGGAAGATGTTGTCCAGGTCGGCTTCGGAATATCCCCGCTCCGCCAGGATGGATTCCAGCTTCTGGAGGTCGGCGATGGTATGGAAGTCGGAGGGCATGTGGTTGAGTCCTCCCACGTCGCTTCCGATGGCCGAGTGGAGACTGTTTCCCGCCAACTGGCAGACATGGTCGACGTGGTCGGCCATGTCCGCCAAGGTGACATTCTCCGGCGAAGACTTGCCGTGAACCCAACCGGGAACCAGCATCCAGGCGTCCAGCACCGAGCCGATCACCGCAGACCGGTCCACCAGCAAGCGAATCATCTGGTCCGATAGCTGCCGGTCCCCCGGCACCAGAGCCCGGCAGTTGTTGTGGCTGGCGATCACCGGTCCGGGGAAATGGTCCAGGGCGTCGTAGAAGCTCTCCTCCGCCAGGTGGGAAACGTCCAGGGTCATGCCGACTTCGGCCAATCGGGACAGCAGTTGCCGGCCTCGCGGCGTGAGGGGCCCCTCGACGCCGGTGCCGGCCGCGTACTGGCCGTATCCGAAGTGGGTCAGCGAGACGCTGCGCAGGCCATCCTCCCACCAGGCCTCCAACTGATACGGCCCCAAGATGGGATCGGCGCATTCCATGGAGACTATGATCCCCACCGGAAGTTCTGAATCCGAATCCCGCTCCCATCGCTCCCACTGCCGGTCCAGGTCCTTTTCAGTGCGTATCAGCGCGACTTGTCCCGTCTCTTCCAGCACCCGGTAGTAGGCCAACTGGCCCTGGGCGTTGGCGTAGGCCATGGCCTGGGTGCCGAAGTCCAGATCGAGGCGGCTGACGGGCCTGATCTTGCGGTTCACCCGGGCCGCCAGGGAAGACTGGCACACCGCTATCCTTCCCCGTCTCATATCCGGCAGGCTGACGGCGCCCAGGCCCCGCTCCAACGCATCCGCCATTCCCTGCTCGCGCCGGTTGCTGACCGCGGCGGGCTCGGTCATGTCCCGGTTGTGGGCCAGGGCGAAGAGGGCCAGGTCCAGGTGCCCGTCAAAAATCGGTCTCACTGGGGAACTCCTCTCCCCGATGCGGCGACGGTTGATCGCAAGGCGTTCGGGCTCACAAGTCCGCCATCCGAACGGCGGTTACCCGGCTCATGCCGGCAAGGGAGCGGCCGGACACCGGAACGGCGGGGCGCCACCACGGCAGCCGGGTGATTGAGGGGATGAGTGTGGGATTCAAGCGAGGAATAACCGGTGACTGAGTATCCGGACCGAGGGTTACTCGGCTTTTCGTGATCCCTGCTGGAGTTCCTCGGGAAAGCTTTCACCCAGCGCCTGTCCGGTCGCCCGGGTTTCCGAGGCGTTTTCCAGGTATTCCTGGACGTCAGTCCTGGCTTCCTCTTCGCTGACCGCTTTGGCGCTGTGCGAAATCCGGCGGTTGTCGAGGTCCATGCCCAGCATCTTCACCACGATTTCTTCCCCGGGCTGGTAGTTGGACACGGAGGCCCGCCCGGGTGTTTCGGGAAGCTCGGACACGTGCACCAGGCCTTCAACTCCCTCGGCCACTTCCACAAACAATCCGAAGTCGGCCGTACGGGTCACAATGCCCTGAAGAACGGCATCAACGTCAGTGCTTCGGGCAAAAGCCTCCCAGGGATGCTCGGTTACTTGCTTCAGGCTCATGGACATCTTCCGATTGGAAGGGTCCAGCTTGGTCACCACGGCGTCGATGACGTCGTTGACCTTCAAAACCTGGTCGGCGTGGGACAATCGGCGGGTCCAGGAAATCTCGGAGATCGGCAGCAACCCCTGGATCCCCGTTTCGAGCTCGACGAATGCCCCAAAGTGTTCCAGTTTCTTCACGGTTCCGGTAATGATGGTGCCTTCCGGGAAGAGTGCAGCAGCATCGCGCCAAGGGTCGTCCTCGGGTTTGCGGAAGCCCAGGGAGATTCGGCACCTCTCCTGATCGTATTTGAGAACGGCTACTTCGATGTGATCTCCGACCTTGAAGAGCTGGGACGGATGCTTGATTCGCCTCCAGGACATCTCGGAGATATGAAGCAGCCCCTCGACACCGCCGATGTCCACAAAGGCTCCGTAATCGAGGATTCTCCGAATGATGCCCGGCAGGCGCTGGCCGACAGCCAGGGTGGCCAGGGTCTCCTTCCGCTTTTTGGCCCTGGCTTCGTTGAGCAGTGCACGCCGCGACAGGATCAGCTTGCCGTTGGGCAGGTCATGCTGCATCACCTTGAGAGTCAGCGTCTGTCCGAGGTAGGGCTTGAGATCCTCGACATAGGACTCGTCGACCTGGGAGGCCGGAATAAAGCCGCGCATGCCCACGTCCGCCAACAAACCTCCCTTGACGACCTCCACAACCCTGCCTTCCAGGTTCTTGCCGCTGTCGATGGATTCCTGCAAGGCCGCCAGTTGCTTGGCTCTGAGCGCCTTTCTGTAGGACACCCTGAGCTGGATGTCCGAATCGGCCGAGCCTTCCAGCATGACGGAAATGGAATCGCCCATTCCGAACAGCAGATTCCCATCCGGTCCCTTGATCTCATCCTTCATCAGGGTGGCTTCGGACCGGCCGCCGGCGTCCACCAGGAGTTCGTTGTCGTAGATCCCTACGATCTTGCCTTCGACCACCTGTCCCGGTTTCAGCGGCGGGCGGGATTGTTCATACTTGGCAAGCAGCGTGGCGAAATCTTCCTCTTCTTCCTCGTCCACGACTTCGCTGCCTGCATCCACTTGATCTTTGTCTTCCATTAATAAAACTCCGGCAGATTGAAAATTTGGATGGGGATTATAGCAAATGCGCGTTGCTTTGCCAGCGCAATCGGATCAGGAACATCCCCTCTGGAGAGGGCTTGTCGGACTCCCCAATCAGAATCCTTGCAATGGGATCGCTGTTGGCAGTGAGTATTCAGGAACCAGGTGGGACCAGGGTGAGGATGGGGGGAGCAGGTCTCGACAGGCTTTGCGGACATACTCCCCCGGAAGGATTCAACGACTACCCTGCCACGTACTTCTGGTATCGGCTCTCGATCCTTTCCCAATTGAGATTGGCAATGAAATTGTCGATGTACTTGACGCGGCCGGGACCGTCCTTGTGATAGTAGGCGTGTTCGAACACGTCACAGGAAATCAAGGGAATCCCGCCCCAGATGGCGCCGTACTGATGCTCGTCGACCAGGACGTTGATCAGGCGTTGCGAATAGAGGGCGTCGTAGACCAGCAATCCCCAACCGCTGAGCTTTGCGGCAAAGGCCGCCGCCTTGAAATCGGCCTTCCAGTTGTCTACCGAACCGAACTCGGCGGTCAGCGCCTCGGAGAGTGCGGGAGCCTTGGAGGCATCGCCGTCTCCACCCATGACTTCCCAATACACGTCATGGAGCAGGGCTCCGGCGTGGTTCCAGGTAAAGCGGCGCTTCAACTCCCCGACCTGGCTGTAGTTGCCGTTCGCCTTGGCCCGGTCCGCCGTCACCAACTCCTTCTCGATGTTGTTCAGGAAAGTGACGTAGCCCTTGTGATGGGTGTTGTAGTGCCAGTCGCTCGTTTCGGCCGAGACCACATCCTTCAACAACTCCTTGGCTTCCTCATCGGAATAAGGCCTCGGATTGAACTTCCATTCGTAAACCATACGGATCTCCTCCTATAGGATCGGGAACCAGGGTGATGCGCAGACGGCCCCTTTCAAGAGCCGGGCAATTGGCGCCGGCGATTCTGCTCGAAATCGTCCGGTAATCATAATGAGATCGGAATCGTGCGTCAACCGTAGCCGGGCCGGTTTCCGGCCTTCAGTAAGCCCAGCGAAGCAGCGCCGTGCCTACCGTGAATCCCGCACCCACCGAGGCCAGCAGGACCACGTCTCCCTTGACCAGCCTGTTGTCGGAAAGGGCGTCCCTGATGGCCAGGGGAATGGTGGCCGCGGTGGTGTTTCCAAACTTGTGGAGGTTCAGAATCACCTGGTCGTCACGCAATCCGAGGCGCTCGGCCGTTCCCCGGATTATCCGGGCGTTGGCTTGATGGGGAATGAGCAGTCGGAGATCGCCGGGCGACAGATGGTTTCGCTCCAGCACGATCCGGCTGGCTTCCTCCATCTTTCGAGTGGCGAACTTGAAAACCGGCTGACCCTCCTGCTTGACATAGTGCAAGCGCTGCTTGACGGTCTCGCAACTGGGGGGCATCAAGCTCCCCCCGGCCGGCATGCAAAGACTGGGGCCTCCCGAACCATCGATCTCGTGGTGGGAATCGATGAAGGAATTCTCCTCCTGGACTGCCGGCTCCAGCAGAACCGCGCCGGCTCCATCGCCGAACAGCACACAGGTGTTGCGATCCTCGTAGTCGATGATGCGGGACATGGAATCGGCGCCGACCACCACCACGCGCCGGTGCATTCCCGAGGCGACAAAGGCCACCCCGGCAGAGACCGCATAGACGAAGCCACAGCAAGCCGCCGAGAGATCGAACCCCCAGGTCTGTGAAATCCCGAGCTTGTCCTGCACCAGGCAGGCAGTGGCCGGAAAGTACATGTCCGGAGTCAC
>JAPOZE010000557.1 GCA_026706225.1 Acidobacteriota bacterium | reverse complement strand
ACCCAAGCGAAAGCGCAGAAAACGCAGGGTTTAGGGAGTCAACTATATAATTCCCTTTTTTTGGCTGCCGCCCATCATCGAGCGAGAGAGTGAATGGAGGACGTCCGATAAGAGTGATCCACGAAGAACGACGAAGGACCACAAAGCGGGACGGCTCCGCCGCATCGGCAGCTGTGGCCAGTCAACCCGGCATGTGCCCCCTTGAGCAGCAAGAGTGATGGAGGAGGTCCACCCGGGAGCGCGGGCGTCCCGCCCGCATGCAATGCCGTTGCGTGCCGCTCAGTTTCTCTGCGATGCGGCAGCCGGCTACCCTCACGGCGGGAACGCCATGAGCTCGGCCGAAGCAGAGTCCGGCGCTGTTTCCGGTCGACCCGGGTGGAGAGATGGGCGAGGCTGTGCCAGGACTTGTGCGGGCGGGACGCCCGCGTTCCCGGGTGGGCTTCATTCCCTGACGTCGCCGCAGCAAAGGAGTTCCATTGGTCTTTGTGTCTATTCGCGGTTCGTCTTCAAAAGAGATCGCCAGTTTCTTCCATGAATGATCCGCCGGGCAGGGCGGCACCGGAATTGTCTGAAACAGAGGGGGCGCAAAGGTGAGTGACCGGCTCAGCCAAATTTGCCAGGTGGCCACGTTGCTTGCGGTCTGCCTCCTGGCAGCCTGCAACCTCTCCGACTACCGCCGTGCGGCCCCTGACTGGGTCCCACGGAATCGACCCATCCAGGTCCGGGAGGGCGGTTACTCTTCGTCCCAGTCCTGCCAATCCTGCCACCCCGAAAACTATAGAACCTGGTACGGCTCCTTTCACCGAACCATGACCCAGGTGGCGGACGCCGATACGGTGGCGGGACCCATCGACCAGCCCTTCGCCTTTCTGGGCCAGACCTTTCGCCTGCAGCGACACGGCCGCGACGTTTGGTTCCAGATGGACAACGGCGGCGGGGCCGGGCGGCCCCGCCGTCTTCGGCTGGCCATGATCACCGGCTCCCACCACATGCAGGTCTACTGGTACGCGACCGGACACAGCCGCAAGCTGGGTCAGATTCCCTACATCTACCTGATCGAGGAGCAGCAGTGGATTCCGCGCAACGCCACCTTCCTCACGCCGCCCCAGCCCGAGATCAATTCTGCTCGGCCCGGGGCCTGGAACATGGCCTGCATCAAGTGCCACACCACCCAGGGGAAAACCCGTTCACCCGAGTGGGGACGCTCCGAGGTGGCCTTGACCGATTTGAGCTTCGATACCCGGGTGGCCGAGTTCGGCATCGCCTGCGAGGCCTGCCACGGGCCCGGCGAGGCCCACGTCCTGCTCAATCGCAATCCCCTGCGCCGCTACCGCTTTCACCTGAATGGGCCCCCGGACCCCTCCATCGTGCAGCCGGCTCGCCTCTCTCATGAGCTTTCCTCCCAGGTCTGCGGCCAGTGTCACGGAATTCTGGAATTTTATGAGAAGGACGATTTCCAACAGTGGATGGACCAGGGCTATCCCTACCGGCCCGGACAGGTGCTTTCTGAAACCAAGCTGGTGGTCCGGCTCCAGGACAGGGAGAAGCCGCGGCAGCGACAACTGGCCAAGCGCAAGCCCACCTACTGGGAGGAGAAGTTCTGGTCGGACGGCATGGTTCGGGTTTCGGGGAGGGAGTACAACGGCCTCATCGAAACTCCCTGTTTTCAGCGGGGGGAACTGTCCTGCCTTTCCTGTCACGCCATGCACCAGTCGCCGGAGGATCCCAGGCCCCTGAGTGTCTGGGCCATCGACCAGCTCAAGCCCGGCATGCGGGGCAACCAGGCCTGCCTGCAGTGCCACGACCAAGCCCGCTTCGAGACCCCGGCCCATACCCACCATCCGACGGCCTCCAGCGGCAGCCGCTGCTACAACTGCCACATGCCCTACACCACTTACGGAATCCTCAAGGCCATCCGCAGCCACCAGGTCGACACGCCCACGGTGCAGGCCAGTCTGCAGACCGGGCGGCCCAACGCCTGCAACCAGTGCCACCTGGACAAGACCCTGGACTGGGCGGCCTCACACTTGGAGGAGTGGTACGATGTCCCCAGGCCCAAGCTGTCCCGGGAGGAACGCTCGGTGGCGGCCTCGCTGTTGTGGCTGCTGCGCGGCGACGCCGGGCAGAGGGCCCTGATGGCCTGGAGCCTGGGCTGGGATTCGGCCCGCCAGGTTTCGGGGACAGACTGGATGCCGCCCTTCCTGGGACAGCTCCTGGAAGACCCCTACGATGCCGTGCGCTTCATCGCCGCACGCTCCCTGAGGCGTTCGGAGGCCTTCGCCGACTGGAACTACGAATTCTTCGGCCCCAACCAGGTTAGGGAAGCGGCCCATCAAGAGGTCCTGGAACGCTGGCGGGACCTTCCCCATGAGGCCGATAGGCCGGAGGTCCTCATCGATGCCGAGGGCGCCGTGCGCCGGGATCTTCAGCAAAGGCTGCTGAGCCGGCGGGACGATCGAGTCGTCAGCCTAGCCGAATAGCGCGTCTCATACCGAAGTAACGGAACGGGAGACATTGAGCAGTGGAATCGGATGCAACCCCTACAGCCGCTGAAACCGCCACCGCCATCTACCTCCGACGCCACTTGCGCTTCGGGTGGTGGTCGCTGCTCTGCTTCCTGACCTTGGGCATCGTGCTGGAATCCCTGCACGGATTCAAGGTGGGTTGGTACCTGGACGTAGCCAACGAAACCCGGCGGTTCATGTGGACCCTGGCCCATGCGCACGGGGTGTTGCTGTCGCTGGTCAACCTGGCCTTTGCGGTCACCTTGCCTCATTTGGCGGCAGACACGGTGCGACTGGCTCGTCCGGCTTCGCCCTGCCTGATCGGAGCTACTATCTGCCTGCCGGGAGGATTTTTGCTGGGCGGGCTGGTGATCCACGGCGGCGACCCCGGACTGGGAATCCTGCTGGTCCCCCTCGGGGCTCTGTTCCTCTTTATCGCCGTCCTCCTTACCGCGCGCCGGGCCACCGCGTTGAGAAAGCCGGCATCTTCCCAGGGACCGGAAGCGGCTCGCGCCGGCCCGCGCAAGCGGGAAGGCCGGCGACGAAGACGCTGAGCTGGTTGATGGGCCGATCGTCCTCGCCTCGATACCTCGACATTAATAACAAGAATAGACAGGATGCACAGGACGCAGCGGCCTGAGCCCATGGTAAAATTGGAAGGCGATCCCATGAGTTCAGGTCTCACACTTTGACTCGACTCCCGTGAATTCCCTCCACGCAAGTATTGTTACCGGACTCTTTTGTCTGTGTGGACTACTGCTGGTCCAAACCTCCCCAGCCGCTCAGGGCATGGACCCGCGTTTCCGCCAAGCGGTGGAGCAGGCCCAGGCCGGCAGGCTGGCCGAAGCGGAAGCGTCGGTGCGTTCCCTCCTGTCCGATCAACCCTCCCCCGACGGCTATCGTCTCCTGGGTTTCATCTGTGAAAACCAGGGCAAGCTGGATCAGGCCGAGCAGGCCTATCGGGAGTCTCTGACCCTCAGCCCCGGGCTCGAATTCTCCAGGATCAGGCTGGGCATCGTCTACTGCAAGGGCAAGAAATACGCTCAATGCGTGGATTTGCTACGGGCTCTCCAACCCGGGATCGATGCCATTCCGGAGGCTCTTTTCTACCTGTGCCAAGCCCTGCTTGAAACCGGACAAACCTCCCAGGCCCTGCAGATCGCCGCCAAAATGGAACAGGCGGCCCGGGCCGACCCCGAAGCCCTGCTGTCTGTTTGCCGGCTTCTGACAACGAGGAATCTCTACCGGGAGTCGGTGCCCCTCCTGACCCGGAGCGTGGAGCAATTACCCCAATCCGCCGAAGCCCACTACCTGCTTGCCCTGGCCCTCTCCCGAACCGATCGGATCGACCGCGTGGGACCACTGTTGGACAAAGCCCTCCGGCTCCAGCCGGACTTTGCCCCGGCCCTGCTGCTTCAGGCCATGAGCCAATTGGAAGCGAAGAAGCTCCCCGAAGCCAAACAGTCCCTCGGCAAGGTCCTGGAGCTGCAGCCGAAGGAGCCCAAGGCCGTCTTTCTTCTGAGCAAGGTGATGATTGACGGGGGCGAGTACCTGGAGGCCATACGGAGCCTCAAGGGATTAATCGACCGCTTCCCGGAAGATCCCGACGTACATCTGCTCCTGCTGAGCGCCTATCGCAAGGACGAGAACTACCAGAAGGCGTTTGAAACCTCGCTTGACCTGCTGGAGCGGTTTCCCGACTACCCCCTGGTGCTGTACAACGGCGGCCTGGACCTGGAGATCATGGGCCGCTTCCCGGAAGCCGAGACCCATCTCAGAAAGCTCCTCCCCATGATCCAGGGCGATCCGGAACTGATGGCCGGGGCCAGGTTGGGGCTGGCAAGGGTCCTGGCCCATCAGAAGAAGACGGTGGAGGCGACCGCCCTGTTCGAGGAGGCGATCCGCCTCAACCAGGGTGGGGTCCCCGCCTTGGCGGACTTGAGCGATATCTACTTGAAGGACGGAGAATTCGAGAAGGCCCTGAAGCTGCTCAGGCAAGTGGTGGCACGGGAGCCCAAGAGAAAGCAGGCCTACATCCAACTGGCCAAGGTGTTGAGGAGGCTGGGAAAGATCGAGGAGGCCAGAGAGCAGATCCGCATCTTTCAGCAACTGAACAAGGCCGAGAATGCGACTCCCAAGGGAACCCAGGCCCAGCAGGTGGTGCGGCCGTCCCAGGGACGGTCGGAATAGGTCCTACCCGATTTCAAAGCTCCAAACACTTACCACCAAAGAGCGCAAGAGGAGGGCTTTGTAACCGCATTCCCTTCCAGGTGAAATTTGGATGGAATCTCACCAGCGAGGTAATCACAACCGCTTCACAAACTCGTCTCGGGTCAAACCTGATTGCTTGATGATAGAGGAAAGCGTTCTACGCTTGAGGTCTCGGTTGTGAACAGGAACAGTCACTCGCTGGGGGCGTTGGGGATGTTTCAGGATTGCGTGACTGCCTCGTTGGTGATGCACAAAAAAACCTGCTTTCTTGAGGGCCCGAATGACTTGTTTGGGCGTGAGAGCAGGTAGAGGAAACGGCATGACTCAAAGGGTGATACAGACACTCTCCTTTACGGGTTCCAGAATCAAAGGCTTGTCCTCCGGCACGGACAAACCGTCCTTGGCCAAGCTCTCCAGGTAGGTGCGGATTGCGTCAGCAGCCATGTCCCGAGCTTCCGCCAATGACTCGCCCTCGGTGACCAGACCCGGCAAAGCCGGACAGGTGACAACGTAACCCCCTTCCTCGGCCGGCTCGAAGAGGACAGTAAATTCGTACTGCTTGGTCATCATTGCCATATCGCAATCCTACTTCGCATCCAAGCAGCCTGTGGGAGCGGGGAAGAATCTAGGCCACGATCTCCTTCATAACCCGGCCGCCCAGGTCGGTGAGGCGCTTGAAGCGGCCCGCGTGGTAGTAGGTGAGCCGCATGTCGTCCAACCCCATCAGGTGGAGGATGGTGGCGTGGAGGTCATGCAGGTGGTAGACGTTTTCGGCTGCCTCGATCCCCATTTCGTCGGTGTTGCCCACCACCGTTCCTCCCTTGATCCCGCCGCCGGCAAACCAGGTCACCATGGCCTTCTCGTTGTGGTCGCGCCCGGGATGGGCCCGGAAGAAGGACATGTGATTGTCGGCAGTACGCCCGAACTCACCGCCCCAAACCACCAGGGTCTCGTCCAGCAAGCCTCTCTGCTTCAGGTCCTTCAATAACCCGGCTACAGGCTGATCGCTTTTGAGACCACAGCGCCGATGACCACCATCGATATCGGAATGGGAGTCCCATCCTCCGCAATAAACCTGGACGAACCGAACTCCCCTTTCCACCATTCGCCGCGCCATCAGACACCGGCGAGCCATGGGCTCGGCAATCTTGTCGTTCAACCCGTACAGTTCCTTGATCTTCTCGGGTTCCTGGTCGACGTCCAGGGCTTCGGGAACGGCCATTTGCATGCGGAAGGCCAACTCGTAACTCTTCATCCGGCCCATCAGAGCGCTATTTCCGGGATCCGAGTTGATATAGCCCCGGTTGTAGTCGTTGATCAACCCCAGTGTCTCGCTCTGCTGCTTCACGCTCACGCCGCTGGGGGGCTTCAGATCCACGATGGGAACCCCCTGGGGGTTGATCAGCGTGCCCTGATAGGCCGTGGGCAGATAGGAGTTGGAGTAGTTGGCGATCCCGCCCTGGATTCCCCCGTCGGGCAGAACCACGAACCCCGGCATGTTCTGGTTCTCGGTTCCGAGTCCGTAGACCAGCCAGGAACCCATGGAAGGAGCGGCGCCGGGCTCCTGCACACCGGTGTTCATCAAAATGAACCCGGTGGGATGGCTGTTGGAGTTGGTATGCAGGGAACGCACCACGGCAATGTCATCCACGCAGGTGGACAGGTGGGGAAAGATCTCCGAGACTTCCATCCCGCACTGTCCGTGCTTGGCGAACTTGAAGGGGCTGCCCACGTAGATCCGCTTCTCCAGGCTTCCATAAATGCGGGTGATGGGCGTGCCGTGGTACTTGGCCAGAATCGGCTTGGGGTCGAAGGTATCCATCTGGCTGGGAGCACCGCCCATGAAGAGGAAGATGCAGGCCTTGGCCTTGGGCGCGACCTGGAGCGCCTCGGGGGC
>JAPOZE010000024.1 GCA_026706225.1 Acidobacteriota bacterium | reverse complement strand
AGGTGCCCGTCCGGCCCCAGCGACAGGCCGCCGGGACCGCACAGGAAGGCTCGGGTCGCCGCCTCCCCGTCATGCACGCCGGTGCCGCCCAGGGCGGTGGTCACGATTCCGGTCCGCCCGTCGTAACGCCTCAATCGCCCCGAACAATCTCCCCAGTGCACGGTGCCGTCGGGATCGGCGAAAATGGCCGCTTCGCAGGAGTTGCACTCGGTCACCGAACCGTGCAGCCCCTCCTGTCCGAAGCCGGGGACACCGGTGCCCACCAGGGTGTTGACGATACCCGTGGCGGCGTCTACTTTCCGCACCCGGAAGCCATACTTCTCCCCCACGTAGAGATTGTCGTGGACATCCAGGCAGATGGCGTCGGGCATCAGCGTGGCAGCTTCCACGGCCGGTCCCCCGTCCCCGTTGGAAGCCCGTTGGCCGTTACCCAGAACGGTGGTGATCACCCCGGTCTTCCGGCTGATTTTCCGGACGCGGTCATTGGAGTTGTCGCAAACATGGAGATCGCCCTTCGAATCGAAGGCCAGGTGCTCGGGGTGGTGGAAGGCTGCCTCGTCGGCCGGCCCTCCGTCCCCGTGATAACCCATCAGGCTGAGCCCCGGGCCGAAAAAGGGCCGGCTGCCGCCCCGCTCGGAGGGGTAGTGGCGCGCGCTGCGGCCCGCCCAGACCTGAATCGTTCCACTTTGAGGATCGACGCGGCGAATGGTGCAGGACCATTCGTCGGAGATGTAGACCCGGCCCTGTTCGTCGACCGCCAGACCGCAAGGACAGTCGAACTCGGCCTCCAGCGCCGGCCCGCCGTCACCGCCCCGGCCCCGCCGGCCGGAACCGGCGACCCGTGTGATGACTCCGGTCCCGGCATCGATCCGGCGGATGGTCACATTCCCCAGGTCGGTGAAATAGAGGTTCCCTTCCCGATCCTGGCAGAGATCGTGAGGGTGGCGCATCCGCGCCTCCAGCGCCGGACCCCCGTCGCCCTGGCTGCCGGCCACCCCGTCCCCCGCAAACCGGTGCAGAATTCCCTGGCCATCGATCCTCCAGAGCCGGTGGGCCCAGTAATCCACCACGATGAGCTGTCCGTCACCGCGGCGCACCACTCCCATGGGCCAGCCGGCGTCGGCGTCCCGGGCGGGAATACCCTCCTGGTAGCCGACCCCCGCTACCGTGACGATCCGTCCCGGAAGCAGCTTTCGAAGAGCGTTGAATGGAGTCATAAGAGCCTCCCGGCAAGTCCGGCCCCCGCCGTGCGGACCATACAGGGGAGAAACAGCCGGCCGCTATCGTATTGGAATTGTAGAGGATCCACGAATGGACACGAAGACCGATGGACCTCCTTTGCTGCGACGACGTCTTGGGATGAAGCCCCCCGGGAGCGCGGGCGTCCCGCCCGCACAACACTGGCAAGGCCTCGCTCATCTCCTCGACCCGGGTCGACCGGCAACGGCGCCAGGGCGCTGCTTCGGCCGAGCCGATGGCGTTCCCGCCGGCAGCGTAGCCGGGTGCCACATCGCAGGGAAACTGAGCGGCGCGCAACGGTAGCGCATGCGGGCGGGATGCCCGCGCTCCCGGGTGGGCCTCCCTCCAGCACTCTTGCTCCTCGAGCCGGCACGCGCCGGCTTACCTGGCCGCAATCCGAGCCGCCCAACCCGACGGTCTGGAAGTCGGGAACGGCTGGTGGGTGCACAGTCTAGTGTGTCCACGCATGGTAGAGTAGAATGGATGTCTTGAATCCGTTTGACAAGTCCATTTGGCGGTCCGGGCTCCATGCCGTTTGCAGCCCCTGCACGGCCTTCCCGGCGGCGAACACCAAGAACCATGAAATATGACCTTCTGGTCCACAACGGCAGGGTGGTCGATCCCTCACAAGGCCTGGACGATCCGCGGGACGTCGGCCTTCGCGGCGGCAAGATCGTCGCACTGGAGAAGCATCTGGACCCAGGGGAAGCCCGCGACACCGTCGATGCCCGCGGGCTCCTGGTGACTCCCGGCCTCATCGACTGCCACGTGCACGTCTACCCCGGAGTGTCCCACTACGGGATCGACCCCGATCCCAACTGCCTGGAACGGGGGGTGACGACGGCATCGGTGGGCATGGTCACCGGTGTCGAGACCGATCCTGCCATCGGCGAACTGGAAGATCTTCGCCACTGCAGCGTCAGCGCGGCGCTGGAAACCGTCGAAGCCAATCGGGACGTGATCCTGGGAATCAAGATCCGTCTCAGCGCCAACCTGGCCGCCGGCGGACGCAACGAACTTCCCGCCCTGAAGCTGGCCCGCGAAGCGGCCGAAGCAGCCCGGCTGCCCATGATGATCCATACGCCCGGGTCTTCCCTGCCCCTGCCCCGAATTCTGGCCGAGATGCGCAGCGGAGACCTGATGACTCACTGCTTTCACGGCCATGCCGCCGGCATCCTGGATGAGCGCGGCCGGGTTCTGTCCGAGGTCCGCCAGGCCGTCCGCAGGGGCGTCCGCCTGGACGTCGGCCACGGAAAGGGCAGTTTCCGCTTCCCCGTTGCCGAACAGGCCATGCGCCAGGACGTGCTGCCCGGCACCATCAGCAGCGACCTCCACAGCTACAACCTCGAGGGGCCGGTTTACGATCTGGCCACCACCGTCTCCAAGTTCCTGCTGCTGGGAGTCTCCCTGGATGAGGCTCTGAGGATGGTTACGGCGGCTCCCGCAGAGGTGGTGGGAATGCAGGGCCGGCTGGGAACCCTGAAGACCGGCGCCGAGGCCGACCTGGCTCTGTTCGAGTTGGCTGAGGGCAGGTTCGAGTTCGCCGATGTCGCCGGAGAAACCCGGACCGGCCGCTGGAAACTGGTCCCTCGCGGCGTGATCCGTGCCGGCCGGGTCGTCAAGCGGCCGGAGGCAGCGGCCTGATTCCCCTTAACAACGACAGCAACGAATTCTTGCTCCCCTCCCCGGCCGTGGCGCCACGGTCAGGAAACCATCGTCGCTCTGTGCGATGAGAGCACTCCAGTTCAGGGAACCGGACGGGGACATGCCCGGGAACACGCTACCTTAACTCCTCACTATTGACCAGCGTCACCTGGTCGTTCAGGGTCCAGTAGTCGTACTGGTGGAGTGGGTGGACTCAGCGGTTAGCATCGGCATTCTTGCGCGCCCTCAACCGTGAGCTGGACTTCAGGGGGACTGGCTCTCTTTCTTGTCCTCCGAGGCAGGCTCCTCCTTGGAGGGAGGCTTGACCGGAACAGTCTCTATTCTCTTGTTTCGGGCGTTGACCCGTCGCACCTTCTTGTTGCCGGTGTCGGCGATATAGAGGTTGCCGCGGCGATCCACCGTCAGATCGAAGGGATCGGCCAGGCTGGCTCCCCTTGCCGGACCGCCGTCGCCGCTGAAGCCCCTTTGGCCATTGCCCGCAACCGTGGTGATGACGCGATTTCTGGCCCCCACCCGGCGGATTCGGTGGTTGCCGCGATCGGCAATATAGAGGTTTCCGGACCGGTCCAGGGCCACCGAGAAGGGATCATACAGGCTGGCCTTTGCCGCGGGCCCCCCATCGCCGCCGAATCCGCCCTTTCCGTTGCCCGCGTAGGTCGCAATCAACCCGGTCCCGGCATCCACCCGGCGGATTCGGTGGTTGCCGGTATCGGCGATGAACAGGTTGCCGCGGCGATCCACCGCCACGTCGAAGGGCACTTCGAAAGCCGCCTCGGTGGCCGGGCCGCCGTCACCACTGAATCCCGTTCTGCCGCTGCCGGCGACGGTGGCGATCCGGCCGGTCTCGGCATCCACCCGGCGAACCCGGCGGCTGCTCTGCTCGACGAAATAGAGGTTGCCCTCTCGATCCAGAGTCACACCCACGGGGGTGGACAGGCTGGCTTCGGTGGCAGCCACATCGTCATAGCGATAGCCGAACTCCCGGTTGCCGGCCACGGTGGTCACCGCCCCGCTCTGGCGGTCGATGCGGAAGATCCGATGGGTGTTCCGGTCCGTCAGGTAGAGATTGTCGGCTCCATCCAGGGCGATGCCGACCGGCCGGCCCAGATCCACCTTGCGGCCGGACCCCGGATCGACGGTTCCCCGTTCCAGTTGGACCGACAGGACGCCGGTCGGATCCAAACCCAGGATGCGGTACTTGACATCGTCGCTGATGACCAGCGATCCATCGGACCTGACGGCCACGGAGCGGGGTGTGAAAGTGGGGGCCTCTTCGGCCAGCATGCCGGAGGAGAACACGGCCCAACTCAGCAGGAAAAGAATGAAGCGCATGATCGAACTCCCTCGTCGTTCCAGGTGGTCCTAATGTAACGCCGGAGCGGCAAGAATGTAAAGAACCGGATCGGGTCCGGTCACAGTGGGACCCGGTTTCCCGGAGAGCTGAGATGGGATACCGCCAAGGAAGCCCTTTTTCCTGAGGAACGACCCCGATTCGTCTGATATAAGCCACCTGCGGAAAGGCCTGGCAAGTGTATACTGAACGCCGCACCAGGGAGTTGGAAAACAGCGGAACCAGGGATGATCAGAGGAGGAAGCCTGATGAGATGGATCGCCGGAATTGTGATTGGAGGCGTTGCGGTGGGATTGTGGCTGGGAGGGACCCAAACCCCGGCGGACAGCGGGACCTACTGGTCCCAGTGGAGGGGCCCGGAGGCTACGGGAGTCTCTCCCGCCGGTGACCCGCCGGTGGAGTGGTCCGAGGGGAAAAACATTCGCTGGAAAGTGGCCATCCCGGGCAAGGGCCATGCTTCCCCCATCGTCTGGGATCAAACCATATTCGTGGCCACCGCCGTCCCCACCGAAAGGAGAAACCCGGTGGTGGGGGAGGGCCAGATCAAACCCACCCAGGTGTTGAAGTTCGACCTGCTGGCGCTTGACCGCAAGACAGGGAAGGTCCTCTGGCAGCGAACCACCCGGGAACAGGGCCCCCACGAGGGTACCCACGGCGCCAACACCTGGGCATCCGCCTCGCCCGTCACCGATGGCGAGCACGTCTACGCCTACTTTGGATCCTTCGGTCTCTACTGTATGGACATGAAAGGGAATCCGGTATGGGAAAAAGACCTGGGCGATATGACGGTTCGATTGCATTTCGGGGAAGGCAGCTCTCCCCTCCTCTATGGAAACAAGATCGTCATCATCTGGGACCATCAGGGAGACTCCTTCATCGTCGCCCTCGACAAGCGGACGGGAGACGAATTGTGGAGAGTCCCCCGGGATGAGGAGACCTCCTGGTCCAGCCCCATCGTGGTCGAGCACGGGGGGCGGAAACAGGTGGTCACCAGCGCCACCAACCGGGTGCGCAGCTACGACCTGGAGACTGGCGAACTGCTCTGGGACGGCAGCGGCGTGACCTTGAACGCCATCCCTTCACCCGTGTCCTCGCAGGGGCTCGTCTTTGTCACCAGCGGATTTCGAGGAAACGTGCTGCAGGCCATTCGGATCGGATCGGCTCAAGGGGATATTACCGGCTCGGAGGCTATCGCCTGGGAGCTGGACCGCGACACCCCCTATATCCCCTCTCCGCTGCTCTACGGCGACCTGCTCTACTTCGTCAAGGGCAACCAGGGCATCCTTTCCTGCCTCAACGCCAAGACCGGCGAGGCCCATTACGGACCGGTCAGGCTGGAGGGGATCGAGGGTGTCTACGCCTCTCCGGTAGGGGCCGGCGACCGCGTCTACCTGCCCTCTCAGAACGGAACCACCATCGTGATCCGGCGAAGTCCCGAATTCGAGGTCCTGGCCAGAAACACCCTGGAGGACGCATTCGACGCCTCGCCCGCCATCGTCGACAAGGAACTGCTTCTGCGGGGACGCAAATTTCTCTACTGCGTCGCCTCCGATTCCTGACGATGAAGCGACTGGTTGTCATCCGCCATGCCAAGTCCAGTTGGAAGGACCCCGGGTTGCGGGACTTCGACCGTCCTCTGAACAAGCGCGGCAAGACCGACGCCCCCGAAATGGGCCGGCGGCTGGCCCAGCGCTCCCTGGTTCCGGACCGCCTGCTCTCCAGCCCCGCCAAGCGGGCCATCCGGACGGCCGAGATCATTGCCGGCGCCATTGGATTTCCGGCCGGGCGCATCACCCGCATGGACCGGCTCTACGGCGCCGGGTTCGCCGACCTGGCCGGCATCCTTCAGGGACTGGACGATGCCGAGCAGACGGTCTTTCTGGTCGGGCACAATCCGGGGTTGACGGACCTGGTCAACTCCATCTGCAACGCATTCCTGGACAACCTTCCCACCTGCGGCGTGTTCTGCGCCGATTTCGAGATTTCTTCCTGGAAGGAGATCGGCCGGCGCCGGGGAACGTGCGTCTTTATGGACTTCCCCAAACACCCTCCGGCCTAGCCCGCAACCATGCCTCTTCACTTCTTCCCATCCGATTCGGTCACGTCGTCGTATCGAACCGGGATTCCCGTCACGCCGGGGATGGTCAGGATTTCAGCCACCAACTTTTTTCCCACCTCGGAGGGCTGGGCTCCACTGCCATAGGCCGGTTGCTTGTGATGGCAGTCAACCCGGAATCAGCACCGGGATGACTCGGCGATCGTTTTTTCGATAGATGAGAAAATCCCCGTCCAGGGTCAATATTTTACCGTCTGGGGCTAATTTCAGTTATCACACGGGGAACAAACAGGTGGATAATGCGGGACAAGCCAATC
>JAPOZE010000358.1:3876-6653 GCA_026706225.1 Acidobacteriota bacterium | reverse complement strand
CTCGGCGTGACCGGTGGTGTCCGTGCACACCGCCCGGTAGGAAGGATTCTCCAGCGTTCCTCCGGTGTAGCCCACGGCAGTGGACAAGACCCCTTCGACCTGCCGAAAGGTCGCCTCGACTCCCCAGAAGCAGCCGGCTGCAAACGTGGCCCTGGCCATAGGTGCTCTCCTTTCTCCCTCAGCGTGCCATTGAGACTTGCGCGCTTGGCCAGTATAGCGGATTTCCGGCCGGAGCAGGCACCCAAGGGCAGGATTCGACAACCGAGTGTCCTGTCCGAGAAACAAGGCTACCGCCTCCGATAGAGGTTCCACCGGGAAACGGTCGGCAGGTGAGGCCCGTTGGGATTCAGGTAAGTGCCACCCCTGCCCTGCCGGGCAGATCATACGAGGAAGAAACTGCCGATGGTGTTGAAGAAGAACCACGAATAGACGCAAAGTCCGATGGACCTCCTTTGGTGGGACGACGTCACGGGATGAAAACCACCCGGGAGCGCGGGCGGGACGCCCGCACAAATCCTGGCACATCCTCAGCCAACTCATTGACCTGGATGGACCGGCAACGGCGCCGGGCTCCGCTTCGGCCGGGCCCATGGCGTTCCCTCCGGCAGAGTGGCCGGGTGCCAAATCGCAGGGAAACTGAGCGGCACGCTACGGCGGTGCATGCGGGCGGGACGCCCGCGCTCCCGGGTGGGCCCTCCTCCCATCGCTCCTGCGGCTCGAGGGTGCAGGCGCCTGCTTGCCGGGCCACACCCGTGCCGATGCGGCAGAGCCGTCACGCTTGGTGGTCCTTCTTTGCCCTTCGGGTCCCTTCGTGGATCGCTCTTGCTCCTCAAGGGGATGTGCGGCGAATTGCCGCGCCCATGCCGTTCCCGCGGGCAGGGTGGCCGGGTGCCAAATCGCAGGGAAACTGAGCCGCGCGTTACGGAATCGCATGCGGGCGGGACGCCCGCGCTCCCGGGTGGGCGCTCCGGGATAATCGACCGCCGTCCTTCCGAATTGTTGTATGATCGGTGGCCGTATCCGATCCGGGGAGGGGCGATGGAAGCGATTTGGGCGGCGGCCGGCTGCCTGGTCACCTATTTCATTTTCTACCGGTTCTATGCCCGCTACCTGGGCCGGTGGGTTTTCCGCCTGGATCCCGACAGGCCGACTCCGGCCCACCAGTTGCGGGACAACGTCGACTACGTCCCCTGCCGCCGCAGCGTTCTGTTCGGACACCACTATGCCTCCATCGCCGGACTCTCGCCCATGCTGGGGCCGGCCATCGCGGTGATCTGGGGATGGCTTCCCGGCATGCTCTGGGTGGTGTTCGGCACCCTGCTCATCGGAGCCGTCCACGATTTCGGGGCCCTGGTCCTTTCCATGCGCAACCGGGGCCTGAGCATCGGCAAGGTGGCCGAGGACATCATCGGGCCGCGGGCCAAGTCCCTCTTTCACGTGCTCATCTTTTTCCTGGTCTGCCTGGCCATGGGCGTCTTCGTCCACGTGGTGGCCGGGCTGTTTACCGCTTCCTTTTACCCCGAGGCGGTCTTTCCCACGGTTTCCCTCATCGCCATCGCCCTGGTGGTGGGCTGGGCCGCCTTCAGGAAGTCGGTTTCAATCTGGAAGCTCACCGTCGGGGGCTTCGCTCTCATGCTCTTCACCATCTGGCTGGGCCTGCAGTTCGAACGGCCGGATCTGACGGCCGCAGTATGGGGAGTGCTGATCCTGATCTACGCCTTCTGCGCCTCCACCCTCCCCGTTTGGGCCCTGCTCCAGCCGCGGGACTATCTGAATTCCTTCCTGCTCTACCTGGGTCTGGGGCTTGCCTACCTGGGTTTCTTCGTCCTTCGGCCCAACTTCGCGGCTCCGGTGCTGGACGCCAGTCCCTCCGGTGCTCCCCCCATCTTTCCCTTCGTCTTCATCGTCATTGCCTGCGGCGCCGTTTCCGGATTCCACGGACTGGTCTCTTCAGGAACCACCTCGAAGCAGATCTCGCGGGAAACCGACGCCGTCTCCATCGGTTACGGCGGGATGATCGGGGAGTCGCTGCTGGGCCTGCTGGCGGTTCTGGCCTGCACCGCCGGATTCCGCACCATCGAGGCCTGGAGCACCCACTACCAGAGCTGGTCGACTGCCGGCACGCTCTCCGAAAAGATGCGGGCTTTCATCGATGGGGCGGCCCTGTTCATCAGCCAGCTCGGGGTGCCCTTCTCCTGGGCCCAGGCCTTCATCGCCCTGGTGGCCGTCTCCTTTGCGCTGACCTCGCTGGATTCCGGCACCAGGCTCCTGCGCTACAACATCACCGAGATCGCAAGCGGCCTGCGCCTGCCTCTTCTGACCAACCGCCACCTCTCCTCCCTGCTGGCCGCGGCTTCGATCGGCTTCTTTGCCTTCTATGAAGTCGACGGCAAACCGGCCGGCCTTCTTCTCTGGAAGCTCTTCGGCAGCACCAACCAGGTCCTGGGCGCCCTGACGCTGCTGACCATCGCCATCTACCTCAGGCAGCGCGGCAGAAATCACTGGTTCGCCAGCTTGCCCATGCTGTTCATGATCACCGTGACCGTGATCGCCACGGTCATGGAGATCAAGGGCTACTGGATCTCCAACCAGTACCTCCTGCTCTCGGTCGGCGGCGCCATCCTCCTGTTGAGCCTCTGGGTCATGCTGGAAGCCTCCATTCGCTTTCGAAAAGACAGCCTGTCTCCATAGGCCTTCCTTTGCGACTCTGCCGGCCGAAGGACGGCCGGCCCGGATTTCCGGAAGGCTCCGCAGCGGCGTCCGCGCACGGCTGCGGG
>JAPOZE010000358.1:0-3866 GCA_026706225.1 Acidobacteriota bacterium | reverse complement strand
CTGCTCTCGGTGGGCGGCGCCATTCTGCTGTTGAGCCTCTGGGTCATGCTGGAGGCCTCCGTCCGCTTTCGAAAAGACACCCTCCCTTGACCCGCGACCCACGTTTCGCGCCAGGCAGATGACCTTGACAGGGGACTGCCGGGTGATTACGGTCACTATGCGGCAGGGTGCCAATCCGCTTCTCCACCAGGCAAGGCGGGGCGATCGACGACGGCGAGGCCGGTTCGATGGAGAAGAGGCAGGAGGGGGGTTCTGATGGCGGCAGTTCCGCGCGAGACCAACCCAAGCGATGCCTTGCTCGCCTCGGGAAACCGGAAACCAGAGCTCCGCTTCGTTATCTGCGGGTCGGTGGATGACGGCAAATCGACCCTGCTCGCACGCCTGCTGCACGATTCGAGAACGGTCCTCCGGGATCGGTCCCCGGCGGCCGAGAGGGAGAACCGCGTCCGGGGCGCCCGGGGCGATGGGCTCGACTCCGCCCTGCCGGTCGACGGCCTGCAGGCGAAAGGCGAGCAGGGCGCCATCCTCGAGGCCGCTTACCGGCATTTCGAGAGCGACAGGCGCAAGTTCATGGCCATCGATGTCCCCGGCCACGAGCAGGACACCCGAACCATGGTCGCCGCAGCCTCGAATGCCGACCTGGCGCTGCTATTGATCGATGTCCGCAAGGGAATTGCGACCCGGACCCGCCGGCACAGCCATGTCGTCTCGCTGATGGGTATCCGCCAGGTGATTCTGGCGGTCGACAAGATGGACCTGGTCGGCTACCGGCAGGACCTGTTCTCGTCCGTCGTCGATAACTACATCCCATTCGCCCGTGAGCTTGGGATCGAACAGGTCCATGCGGTTCCGCTCTCCGCGCTGACGGGTGAAAACCTCTTCGCCCGCCAAAACCGCGCGCCCTGGTACGACGGCCCCACGCTCATGGAATTGCTGGAAACCGTCGAGATCGGCGAAGACGAAGCGCAAAACCCCTTTCGGCTGCCGGTCCAGCGTATCGATCGTACCAACCCGGAATTCCGCGGCCTCAGCGGAACCGTGGCCTCGGGCCGGATCGAACGCGGCATGCCGGTCCTCGCAAGCCCGTCGGGCGAGACGGCCGCGCTGGAGCGCATTCTCGGACCGTCGGGCGAGCTGGAGAGGGCGGCGGCAGGCCAGTCCATCACGCTGGTGCTCCCGGACGGAATCGATGCGAGCCCGGGAGAGATGATCTCCGGAACCGACCGGCCTCCGGAAGTCGCCGACCAGTTTGCCGCCCATCTGATCTGGATGGATGGGCGGCCGATGCTTCCCGAACGTTCCTACCGGGCCCGTTTCGCCAGTGCGTCCGCCCTCGCCCGCGTCACCGACCTGGTCCACCGTGTCGATGTCGACACCATGGGCCACCTGGCCGCCAAGACGCTCGAGCTGAACGAGATCGGCTATTGCAAGATCTCGCTGGACCGCCCGGTGCCGTTCGACTCCCACGGCGCAATCAGGAGGACGGGCGCCTTCGTCCTCATCGACAGGTCGACCAACGCAACCGTCGGCGCGGGCAGGATCGACTTCGCGCTCCGCCGCGCCGGCAACCTCGTCTGGCAGGAATTGAAGACCGGCAAGGCGGAGCGGGCGCGCGCCATCGGCCAGAAACCCTGCGTCCTCTGGCTGACCGGCCTGTCGGGAGCCGGAAAGTCGACCATCGCCGACCAACTGGAACAGAAGCTGCGAGCGCTGGGCAGGCACACCTATGTGCTCGACGGCGACAACGTCCGCCACGGACTGAACCGGGACCTGGGCTTCACCGACCGGGACCGGGTCGAAAATATCCGCCGGGTCTCCGAAGTCGCCAAGCTGATGGTCGATGCCGGCCTGATCGTGATCGTCTCCTTTATCTCTCCGTTCCGATCGGAACGGGAGATGGCGCGGAACCTGGTGGAGGAGGGTGAGTTCTTCGAGATCTTCGTGGATACGCCCCTGGATGTGTGCGAGGCGCGCGATCCGAAAGGGCTGTATGTGAAAGCCCGCAGGGGCGAGATCCCCAATTTCACGGGTATAGACTCGCCCTACGAGGCGCCCGGCGATCCGGATTTGCGTATCGACACCACAAGGCTGTCTGCCGAACAGGCTGCCGAATCGGTGGTGCAGCTCTTGCGCAGTAGTGTAAAAGGCGGGAACTACTGATCCGACGGAGACTCGTCGCCGTCCGACTCGGTTTGCAACTTGGCTTGAGCCTCGCGGGCCTGTCCGGCCATCTCGACCAGGTCTTCCATGGTCCGCAGGATGGGCAGGATCAATTGATTGCCGCTCAGACGGGAACCGCCACGGGCCATGCCGGCCGGATTTTGCTTGGTCACCAGAATGCCCAGCGGCGCCCCCTGAGAGTCGTAGACGATGCAGCCCAGGTTGGCCGAGAGTGAAGCGTCGCACACGTAGAAGGGACGCGGCCCCTTCACCAGGGCTTCCACCCGGCCCTGGTGCAGCCGGATGGCCCGATTACCGATCTTGCCCAGACGACCCACGGCAAAAACCTCATCCAGAATCTGAGGCTGGCGCGGATTGGTGTCCAATGCCACCGCCTTGAAGGAATCCTCCGCCTCGCGCGGCTTGATGAAGATCATGTCCAGGTCGCTGTCCTTGAGGATCACTTCGGCGTCCACCTCGGTTCCGTCATCCAGAATGAGCGTGGTCTCCTTGAACTCCGACTTGATGTCGGCTCGAGTGGTGGCCCGCATCATGATGGTCGGGTCCAGGGCCGCGGCCGACGCCACGGTCAGCCCCGAGGCGTCGATGACCGTGCCGTTGGCTTCTATCTTGCGCTCCTGGTCCCGGCTCTGGCCCCGGATGGAAAACTTGATGCCCATGACGACCCGCACCGTGACCAGCGCGCCCTTCGATTGCTCCGCCACCGACCGGGCCGTTTCCCGGATATCGGCAGCCTGCGCCAAGCCTGCCAGCAACAACCCGATGACCGGATACAAGCCGTATTTCAGCCGACCGGCAAGGTGGATCATGGCTCCGCTCCATCCAACCCAGCGGCGCCGTTGCCCTGGCTCCAGTTGGGCTGCAATTCCAGAAAAAGCGTGTAGATGCCCCGCTTCACAAACAGCGGGATGTTGGTTGGTTTGCTGTCGCCGGCGGCCTCCAGGCGGGCTTCCAGATCCTGCACTCCCCGGACTTCCCGGTGATCCACCGCCTTGATGAGATCCCGGGCCTTCAATCCGGCCACGGCAGCCCATCCTCCGGCGTCCACCTGAGAGACCAGGGCCCCGCTTTCCTCATCCGACCATCGATTGGCGATGCGGTCGAGGTAGGAGATATCCCGGGCCGTGAACTCGAAAAGGAGATCCTCGTAAACCGGCAACTCTCCTTCCGGGGTGGGCATGGCCACCAACTCGGCACTCACGGTGCTGGTCTCTCCCGACCGGATCACGGTGAATTCGGCCTGGCTGCCGACCCGGTAGGCGCGAATCATGGTCTTGAACACCTCGGCGTCCTGGGGCTCCGAGGCCTCGATGAGCTGGGAATCCACGTGAGTCAGGATGTCCCCCACCGCGAAGCCGGCGGCTTCGGCCGAACTGCCGGGGTAGACCTGGGTAATTCTCACTCCCTTCCTGCCCCGAAGGTCGAGGGCCCTGGCCAGCTTGCGCGACAGCACCTGGGTGGCCACCGGCAGCCAGGCTTTTCTGGCTTCGGCCGGGGGCCTCTGCGGCCGCCTCAGGCCCACTTCCACCAGGGTCAACAGTCGCTCGGAACGACGATCGAACGCAACCACCACCGGGACGGGACCTTGTTGGTCACGACAGATCTCGCCGGTCAAGCGCTTGAAGGCGCCGCCAGCTTCCTGTGCCTCGCCATCGTCAGCGGCCTCGGCCTGCATCCGCTGATCG
>JAPOZE010000191.1 GCA_026706225.1 Acidobacteriota bacterium | reverse complement strand
CGCATACCGTCTTGACGCTGCTCTTCAGGACATTGCCCACGGCGATGCTGTGCAGCGTCGAGGCCAGCATCAGCACCACCGCGACGCCATCCAGGGCATCGATGTACTCTCGTTGCGCCTCCACGCAGTCGGTGACCACGTCCACCAGGGGACCGTCGTCCCGGATGGATCCGGCCAGTACCGTCCGAATGCCCCGCTTGACGCACTCGTACATCAGGCCCGAAGTCAGAACTCCCCGTGCAACCGCGTTGTGAACGCCGCCCACCCGGTTAATCTCGTTGATGGCCCAGATGTGGTTGCGATGTCCGCCGTCCACCGCCTTGCCGCTCTCCTGGTGAATCCCCAGAGAGGTGTTCAGAAAGGCCTTTTCGATATCGTGAGCGGCGAAGGCGTTGCCGGTGAGCACCACGTCCACGTAGCCCATCCCGATCACTTCCTTGAGGTAGCCGTCCGCGCCCGAGTGGATCACCGCCGGGCCCGGGACAATGGCGATCCTGTGGCCCGCCTTCTTGGCCGCGTCGATCTCCCGGGCGATCTGGGAAATCAGTATCCCCTTGTTGATTTCGGCGCTGGCGTCGTTGGACATGAAGTCGAACACCGAGTACTCGCGGCTTCGTTCCTGCGGCTTGACTCGAATCCCCTGGCGTCCGACGACAATCCGGTCTCCCGTCTTCACTCCGCTGATCTTCTTGGTGATGGCCTGGTCGCCCGTCCAGACGATGACGGCATCCATCTTCTGGTTGACGACCGGCTGCCATTCTCCCCGGACCTTGATGAAGGTGTCGAAGTTGGTGGTCGAATAGAATTCCCGGGGCAGGATGCCGTCCTGTTCGGCCGGCACCAGGCGGCAATCCTCCCGATCGATGATGGCGCCGAAGTCCTCCAGGGCGGCCAGGATGTCCTGCAACTGCTGCTGGCTCCGGGCCTTAACCATGAGCCAGGCCCGGGAGGTTTCCTGGTTGTTCCTTCCGATCTCGAACCGCAGGACTTCGAACTGCCCCTCCATCTCGACGATCTTGTCGAAGGCGTACTTGAGTATCCCCGAATCGATCAGGTGGCCTTCGATCTCGATTTCTTCCTGGAACTGAACCATGGATGGCTTCCGATACGCTAGAGCCCTACCGAAACAAAAAAAGAGTTGTCCACCAAGGGACACGAAGGACGACGAAGGGCCACGAAGAAAAACCGAAAAAATCTGTCTCTGCTAATCACTGACCACTGCCTCATCCGTCGGTTTTGTTCATCCAACTCATCATGTCCCTCAGGCCCTTGCCCACCTGCTCGATGGGATGCTCGGCCTCACGGCGCCGATTGGCGTTCATGGAGGCCCGCCCCGACTGGTTCTCGAGGATGAACTCCCGGGCGAAATTGCCGTTGCAGACATTTTCCAGGATTTCTTGCATGGATTCCCGCACATGCTTGTCGACGATCTGGGGCCCCCGGGTGTAGTCGCCGTACTCGGCGGTGTCGCTGATGGAATAGCGCATGTAGGACAAGCCGCCTTGATACATGAGGTCGACGATTAACTTCATCTCGTGAAGACATTCAAAATAAGCGACCTCGGGTTGATAGCCGGCCTTGATCAGCGTCTCGAATCCGGCCTTCACCAGGGCGGAAGTCCCCCCGCAGAGCACGGCCTGCTCGCCGAAGAGATCGGTTTCGGTCTCCTCCTTGAAGGTGGTCTCGATCACCCCTGCCCGAGCCGCGCCGATCCCCTTGGCGTAGGCCAGCGCCACGTCTAGGGCGTGGCCGGAAGCATCCTGCTCGATGGCAACCAGGGCCGGAACACCCGCTCCCTCCTGGTAGACCTGTCGGACCATGTGCCCGGGGCCCTTGGGAGCGATCATGGAGACATCCACCTCCGGCGGCGGCACCACCTGACTGAAGTGAATGTTGAAACCGTGGCTGAACATCAGGGTCTTCCCAGCCGACATGTGCGGCTTGATGGAGTCCTCGAACACCGCCCGCTGCGTCTGGTCGGGAACCAGGATCATGATCACCTGGGACTGGGCCGAAGCCTCTTCCACCGTGGCCACCTGGAGGCCTTCGCCCTCGGCCTTGGCCCAGGAGCGGCTCCCCTCGTAGAGCCCGACCACCACCTCCAGTCCGCTGTCCCTGAGATTCAGGGCATGGGCATGTCCCTGACTGCCGTAGCCGATGATGGCAATTTTCTTTTCCTTCAGGTGGGCCAGATCTGCATCTTCATCGTGATAAACTTTCGCCATTGACGCGTCCTCGCTTGGATATGGATTGGGTCCGGCAACAGGTTCGCGGGTCCTTGATTCCCTGAACGGGACAACTCCCATTCCGGCCCATGGATGCTGCCCATGTTACACCAAGCCATCGCTTGCCTTCAAAAAACTCGGTTTCGCGTCAGTGTGTCCGAGTCCACCGTGGCGATGGAAGAATTTCATGGATTTGGGCCCTCATTCTGGTGGAACGTTTGCCGGAATTGGCCACAAAAGGCACAAAAACATAAATTGTGACTTTTGTGCCTTTGGTGGTTAGACAGCCTTTTTTCACCAAAAGACCGAAAGGGCGAAGAAACCCACTGATCACGCAGGTGCCGCCTTGCAACCCTTCACGCTCTCTCTGCTGGCCACCCTTCCCATCGTTGCGGTAGCCCTGCTGCTGGTGCTGCTGCGGTGGCCCGCCCGCCGGGCCATGCCCATCGCCTACCTGGTAACCGCCGCACTGGGCCTGTTGGTGTGGCAAGTGCCGGCGCGGCAGGTGGCCGCGGCTTCCATCAACGGCCTGGTGGTTGCCGTTACCCTGCTCTACATCATCTTTGGAGCCATCCTGCTCCTCAACACTCTGCGGCAAAGTGGCGCCATTAAGGCTATCCGAAGCGGTTTCACTCATGTGACCCCCGACCGGCGGATTCAGGTGGTGATCATCGCCTGGCTGTTCGGCAGCTTCATCGAAGGGGCGGCCGGCTTCGGGACACCGGCGGCCATCGCCGTCCCTCTGCTGGTGGGACTGGGATTCCCCGCCATGGGCGCGGTCATGGCCGGAATGATCATTCAGAGCACACCGGTGTCCTTCGGAGCGGTGGGAACCCCCATCCTGATCGGCGTCAACAGCGGGCTCGCGGCCGATGCCTCCATCCAGGCTTTTGCCCTGCAGGCCGGATTCGCCGACTGGAACGGATTCCTCTCCGAGATCGGCTTCCGGGTGGCGCTGCTGCACACCGCCGCCGGGACCCTGGTGCCCCTGTTCGTGGTGGCTCTGATGACCCGCTTCTTCGGCAAGAACCGATCCTGGGCGGAGGGATTGCGGGTATGGCCCTTTGCCCTGATGGCCGCCTTCGCCATGACCCTGCCCTATCTGCTGGTGGCCAGGTTTCTGGGTCCCGAGTTCCCCTCGCTGTTCGGGGGGCTCATCGGCCTGGCCTTGGTGATCTTTGCCGCCAGGAGAGGCATCTTCATGCCTCGTCCCGAGGATCGCTGGGATTTCGATGCGCCGGAACACTGGCCCGGCCACTGGACCGGATCGGTGGGTCTGAAGGAGGAGCCGCCGGCTCGCCCCATGGGACTGTTGCGAGCCTGGACGCCCTATCTGCTGGTGGGCCTGCTGCTGGTGCTTACGCGACTGGGATTTCTTCCTTTTCAGGAATGGATTCGGGCCTGGACCCTTTCCTTCCCGCACATCCTGGACACCGGGATCTCGGCCCGCGTGCAGCCTCTCTACCTACCCGGAAGCATATTCCTGCTGGTTTCAGTCCTGACCTGCTGGGCTCACCGGTTGAGCTTCTCCCGCTTCCGGGAGGTCTGGATTCAATCGGCCAGGACCACCGCAGCCGCCTCGGTCGCCCTCGTCTTCACCGTCCCCATGGTGCAGGTATTCATCAACTCGGACGGCGGTGCGGCCGGCTACGACAAGATGCCCATCGTGCTGGCCGCCGGCGTGGCTGCCCTGGCCCAGACCGCCTGGCCCATCTTCGCCCCCTTCATCGGCGGCCTGGGGGCTTTCGTGGCCGGCAGCAACACCGTCAGCAACATGATGTTCTCCCTGTTCCAGTATGGAGTCGGGCAACGCATCGGAGCGGATCCGATATGGATGGTGGCCCTGCAAGCGGTAGGCGGAGCCGCCGGCAACATGATCTGCGTTCACAACGTGGTGGCGGCTTCGGCGGTGGCCGGGCTGGTCGGCAAGGAGGGCGCCATCATTCGCCTGACCCTGCTTCCCTTCACCACCTATGCCCTGCTGGCGGGTGCTCTGGGTTATGGGATCGTTTGGCATTCCCGGCAAGGCTGGCTGAATCCGGGAACGTTCATCGTCCTGCTGATTGCGGCGACCGTCGTGTGGCTGATCGTTGCCGGCAGGCATCGCGCCCGGTAGGGTTACATCCCGGCCAGGGCCTGTTCCATAAGGTCCATGCCGGTCACCAGGTTCTCCATGCTGGTGGCGAAGGAAATGCGCACGTGGCCTTCCATGCCGAAGGCGGAACCCGGCACCACCGCCACCCCCGACTGACGCAGCAGCCAGGTGGAAAATTCCACCGAGTCCCTCACCTCGCTTCCGAAATAGCTGGAAATGTTGGGGAAGGCGTAGAAGGCGCCCCCCGGAGTGGCGCAGCTCAGGCCGGGCATGCCGTTGAGCCGCTCCACCACGAAGCGCCGCCTGCGCTCATACTCCGCAATCATCTGTGACACCGAGTCCTGGCTGCCGAGGATGGACTCCAGGGCCGCTTTCTGGGAAACCGAGGCCGGATTGGCGCTGTGGCTCTGGATGTTGCTGACGCTCCTGGCGACTTCCCGGGGAGCCACCAGGTATCCGATGCGCCATCCGGTCATGGCATAGGTCTTGGAGGCGGTGTTGACCAGCAGGGAAACATGCCTGGCGCGATCGGCATACCGGGCCAGCGAGGTGTGCCGGTTCCCGTCGAAGACGAAGAATTCATAGCACTCGTCGAAGATGATCATCAGATCCCGGTCCAGGGCCAGGTCCACGATCCGGTCCATCTCGTCGGCGGGAATGACGGCGCCGGTAGGATTGTTGGGCGTGTTGACCACCATGGCCCGGGTGCGCGAGGTTACCTTGGCTTCCAGGGCCGCCGCCTTGAGGACAAAGTCATCCTCCTCCCGGGTCATGACCTCGACCGGTACGGCTCCAACCATCTTGAACTGCTCGGGAAAGGTCACCCAGTAGGGAACGGGCAGCAGCACTTCGTCCCCTTCTTCGAACAGGGCGAAGGCCAGGTTGAACAAGGTGTGCTTGGCGCCGCAGGAGATCACCACCTCGGGCACGGAGTAGTCGGCCCCATACTGGCGGCGGTATTTCTCCACCACGGCTTCTCTGAGGTCCTTGATGCCCGGCGCCGAGGTGTAGCGGGTGAAGTTGTCGTCGATGGCCCGGTGTCCTCCGCCCTTGATGTTGTCGGGCGTGTTGAAGTCGGGCTCACCGATGCTGAAGTCCACCACGCTTCGACCTTCGGAGCGAAGGCGGTTGGCCTCTTCCGATACCGCCATGGTCGGCGAGGGCGAAAGGCGCCCGACCCGTTTGGCTAGTCTCATCGTCTCTCCCCGCGTCAATTCCCGTCATTTCAGGCTATCAGGCGACCCATTCAGGGCCCCGCCGGAAGCAGAGTATATTCAGTTACCGGTGCAATGTAAAACCGTTCCGGCACCCGTCCAACGACGTCCGCTACTCGCCCTTGGCGTATCCCTTTCGAGTATTCTCCAACCCCTTCGTGTCCCTTCGTCGTCTTTCGTGTCCCTTCGTGGATAACGCTTTTCCCCCTGAGTCTTCGTGGATCCCCTTGCTCCGCCCGTACCACTTCCACTGCCTCAGGATTCCCCGCAGAATACGGACGTCGCGGTTGTCGAGCGAAGCTCGCGCCAGCATTTGACGCAGGGTCATCATGACTTCTTGGGGATTCTGCTTCTTGAGGAACTGGATTTCCTTCAGGCATCCTTCCAGATCTTGAGAGAAGGCCTCGATCTGCCCCAGTTCCGCCAGAACCCGATCCCCTTTGCACGGGGGCGCCGACAGGCCCTGGGAGAGCTCGTAGGCCACGATGGCCACCGCATGGGCCAGATTGAGGGAGGGGAATCCGGAGGCGGTGGGAATCCTCACCTGCCAGTGGCAGTACTGCAGGTGTTCATTGGTGAGGCCGGTTCGTTCCGGCCCGAAGACGATGGCAACCTGGTGGCCGGGCCCCAGCCGGTTCAACTTGGCTGCCATCTCCCGTGGCTGAAGGGATCGATCGAACCATCTGACGGTCCGCGAGCTGGTCGCCACGCTCAGGTGAAAGGACTCCAGGGCCGAACCCAGCCCGCTGGTCCGCACGGCTTTTTCCAGCAGATCGTCGGCGCCCCGGGCCCGCTGCCGCGCTTCCTGGGTCAGATCGGCCCGGCAGTCCACCAGGATCAGCCGGTCCAGCCCCATGTTCTTCATGACACGGGACACCGAGCCCAGGTTTCCCGGGGAGCTGGTCTCCACCAGCACAATGGCGATGCGGCCGAGATCGGACATGGGCGGCTTGCCGGGTCTCTTCACCGGTAGTTTGGCACACAATCAAAATACGTGACGGCTCTGCCGCATCGGCAGGGCTGCGGCCCTGCAAGCCGGCGCGCGCCCCTCGAGGAGCAAAAGCGATGGGAGGAGGCGCCCCCCGGGAGCGCGGGCGTCCCGCCCGCATGCACTCCCGTTGCGTGCCGCTCAGTTT
>JAPOZE010000386.1 GCA_026706225.1 Acidobacteriota bacterium | reverse complement strand
ACTCCATCGGCTGGGCCTTGAGGCATCCCGAGATCAGCTCGGTGATCCTGGGCATCCGCAGCCAGGAACAGCTCGAAAGCTCAATCCGGGGGGCCGCGGTGGAAATCCCCCAGGAGCACCTGGACCAGATCGACGAACTCTTCCCGCTGGCCATGGACCTGAGGTGGAACTTCGGGGCGCCCAAGATTCGAGCCTGGCAATAGCGTTGGGGCGAGGCCACGCCTCGGAGCGACAGGCAATGAAGGAAAAGAGATATCCACGAAGGACGACGAAGGGCCAGGAAGAAACGGACTGAAGCGAAGAGAGGTCAGCTCTCATGCAAGCACTGAAAATTGCGGCGGTGGCCATGAACGGGCTGCTGGGCCAGGCAAAAGAAAACCTGCGCTCCATTGACCGGTGGGCGGCTCGCGCCAAGGACTCGGGTGCCGATCTGGTCCTTTTCCCCGAGCTTGTCGTGCACGGCCACAACGATCCCAATACCTGGTACGCGGCCGAGCCCGTGCCCGACGGGCCCAGCGTTGAACACCTCTGCCTGCTGGCTCAGGCGCTGGATCTGCACCTCAGCGTGGGCCTCAGCGAAAAAGAGCGTGACATCGTCTACAACACCCAGGTGCTGGTGGGCCCCGAGGGCTACATCGGGGCCCAGAGAAAGATTCACCTCTCCCGGGACGAGGTCATCCACTACGAGGGCGGCTCGGAGATGCTGGTCTTCGACATCGGCAAGTGCCGGGTGGGGACGATCATCTGCTACGACAACTCCCTGCCGGAGGTCCCCCGAATCCTGGCTCTGAAGGGCGCCGACGTGCTGCTGATGCCCCACGCCGCCCGGCTCAAGATGTGGACCGACGATCCGGAATCCGAGAGAGAGGCGGCCGCCTATTCGGGCCGCTACTTCCACATGATCGCTTCGGCCCGAGCCTACGAAAACAGTTGCTACACCGTGCTCTGCAATCAGGCCGGACGAGCCGGGATTGTCGACACCTACCCCAAGGACAGCCCCAATCAACCCAACCATGCCGGCGGCTGCATCGTGGTGGACCCGCTGGGCCAGGTCACTGCCCGGACCTCGTTCGAGAAGATCGAAGAGGAGATGGTGGTGGCCGATCTGCTGCCCGAGAAGCTTTGGGAAGCCCGCAGCCAACCCAACTACACCCTGCGCCAGAGACGCCCCGAGCTGTTCGACGCCCTGGTGGAGTGAAGGACAACCATCACGGCATCAGCATCCCGCCGTTGACTTCCAGGATTTGTCCGGTGATGAAGGAGGCGTCCGCGCTGGCCAGAAAGAGGGCCGCTCCCACGCAATCCTCGGGCTGGCCGTCGCGGCCCAGGGGGATGCGCTGGATCAGGCCCCGGTAGACCTCCGGAGGGGTGCGCTGCTGGTGGATGCGGGTCCAGATGACGCCCGGAGCGATGGCATTGACGGTAATGCCGCGCCGAGCATACTCCTTGGCCCACCCCCGCACCAGGTTGTTCAGGGCTCCCTTGGCGGCCGTGTAGGTGATGGTTCCGGGACCGCCGCCGCTGCGGCCGCTGATGGAAGAGGTAATGAGGATCCGTCCCCGGCCGTCCGGCAGGTGGGGGGCGGCGTGCTTGACGCACAGGAAGACCGACTTGCAATTCAGGTTCAACCCCGCATCCCAGTCCTGGCTGGACAGGTCCTCGGTGGAGCAGCTCTCGGTCGGCCCCCCGGCGTTTGCCATCAGGATGTCCAGCCCGCCACAGGTCCGGACCGCGTTCGCCACGGCCTGCCTGACCTGGTCCTCGTCGGTCACGTCGGCGCGAAGGGCCAGGGCCTGCCCTCCCTGGGCCGCGATTTCAGCCGCGGTGGCCTCCGCCTCCTTGGCGCTCCGGGAATAGTTCACCACCACCCGGGCCCCGCAGCGGGCCAACCCCAGGGAGATGGCCCGGCCAATTCCCGTGCCGCCGCCGGTCACGAGGGCAGTGCGTCCCTGCAGGTCCACCGTCAATGGCCGTGTCATGCAGTCAACTCCTCGTCCAGGACAGCCGCCACCACCTCCACGGCCTCCTTCAAAGCCTCCCGGTCGATCGTCAGCGGAGGCACGATCTTGAGGAAGCCCCGCCCCGTCACAAACAGCAGGACACCCCGGCGGACGCACTCCAGGGCCACCTGATCGGCCATCTCCACACAGGGCTGCCCCGTGGCGGGATTTCTCAGGTGGATGGAATAAAACAGTCCTTTGCCGCTGACCTGGCCGATCGATCCGGGGCGCCTCCGCGCGACCGGCGCCAGCCACTGTTCGAGCTGCTCTCCCAGCTCCGCTGCCCGCTCCACCAGCCCTTCCTCTTCCATCAACTCCAGGTTGGCCTCGGCAGCGGCCGCGCAGACCGGGTTGCCGCCGAAGGTGCTGGACATTTCCCCCGGGGGAGCCAGGTCCATCACCTCCCCGGCCCCGATCACGGCCGAAACCGGCAGGCTGGAGCTCAGCCCCTTGCCGCAGGTGATCAGGTCGGGAGCAACGCCATAGTGTTCGATGGCGAACATCTTCCCCGTCCGCCCGATCCCGCACTGGATCTCGTCCACGGCGATCAGCACCCCATGGCGGGTCGCCCACTCCCTCAACTCCCGCACGTATTCCAGGGGATGGCAGGCGGTGGTGACGCCGGGAATGGATTCCAGGATGATGCCGGCGACCTCTGAGGGGTCCAGGCCTCGGGACTGCAGATCGGCAGCGAATCCGTTTTCTCCGGGAGTGGGAAGCAGAAAGTGGCCCAGTTGATCCCGAGGGATGCCGTCCACCCGGTCTTCTCCCCCGCTGGCCGCCTTGGCCGCCAGTGTCCGGCCATGGTAGTTCCCCTCCAGGGACAGAATTGCCGTCTTGCGGGGAGAGATCCGCCGGCCGTGCCGCCGCATCAGCGTGATGGCGCACTCGTTGGCTTCGGTTCCCGATGAAAACAGGATGGCCTTGTCCAGTCCGGGAGGCACCAGCCTGACCAACCGCTCCAGCAGCCGCTGCCGGACTTGTCCCGGGTAGGCGTAGGTGAAGAGCAGCGGCGAATCCGTCTGTCTCCGGATGGCTTCCAGGACGCGGGGGTGGGCATGCCCGCTGTTGGCCATCACGATGCCGCTGCTCAAGTCGATCCACTGGTTGCCGTAGGGGTCGCTCACCTGGAACCCCTGGGCCCGATGCCAGACAATGGGCACCATGCCGGCCATGGACCGCGGCTCCACCTCCCGCAGGCGCCGGATCAGATCAATGGATTGGGGAACGGGAATGGGCGTGACGATACGGCGGAATCGGGTCTTCACCGGGCGGGTGGGCGCAGGCGTCAGATCCAGAATGCTCATGGCCATGGAACACTGCTCCTTTGCATCCCTGGCAGAAGGATGCCGCAAGCTGAAGAGTGGGCCCGGCACTTCGACCTAACCGGAACCCTCCATCTCCCTGACTTTTGCGGCGTATTCGTCGGCTTGAGCCACGATGTCCACGCCGACCGTCTCGCTGAAGGCCGCAATGAGCTTCTGGGTGAGCCGGCCCGGCTTCCCGTCACCCACCAGCATTCCGTTGATGCGGGTGCAGGGCATGACGGCAAAGGTGGTGGCGGTGTGAAAGGCCTCGTCGGCGTTGACGACTTCGTAGGCCCCGAAGTCTTCTTCCGACCAGGGCACCGACATGGCGGTCAGCAGGTCCAGGACGGCATTGCGCGACACGCCCACCAGAATATTGTGGCTCTTGGCGGTGAGCACCCGGCCCTGGCGCACGATGAAGAAGTTGGAGCCGCTGCCTTCGGTGATGAAGCCCTGATCGTCGGTCAACAGGGGCATGGCATGGGGGTCCACCCTGTGGGCCTGCAGGTTGGCCATCTGGTAGTGAAGGCGGCTTCTGTTCTTGACCTTGGGATCGATCAGGTAGGCGGGCACCGATCTCTGGGGGACGATCACCGAGTGGACCCCCGAGCGGTAGAGGGGGCCGTTGCCGGCCAGGTGCCACCACAGGGGCCAGCAGTTGATGGACACGGTGGGTTCGACGGCGCCTCCGAAAACGCTCTTGTACACGGGGAGCGGCCCTCGGGAAACGTCGTGCATGATCTGGACATCGGCCCCGTCCACCACGGCCAGGTTCCTTTCCAGGGTCTCCAGGGTGGCCTGCTCCATCTCCTCGAGGGTCAGGCCGCAATCGATCTCCAGGTACTTGAGCCCGGCATAGATGCGCTCCAGGTGCTCCTTGAGCCTGAAGGGCTTTTGGCCGTAGGTTCGGGTCATGTCGAACACCATGTCTCCGAACATGAGGGCTGAATCGAAAATGGAGACCCGGGCCTCCTGTTCGCTGACAAACTCTCCGTTGAAGTAAACCGTTCTGCAGGACATGTCGATTTCCTCGAATCCCCCCGGTCCGTCCTCCGGAGGTGTTTTGGGGCAGCTAGTGGACCACCGGCCCCCAGGCGGCAATTCGGGGACCTGCAGGCCGGCAGGCGTGCCGTTCCCTGCCGAACTAGCCGGTCCGCAACCGTTGGACGGCCGAGCGAACGCTGCCGGCCATGGTGCGCAAGGTCTCCTCCGGCATATCCGACCAGAAGGGAAAGCTGATCATGTTGTCGAAAAAGGCGTCGGTGTTGGGCAGTCGGACGTTTCCGTAGCCGAAGGACCGGAAGAGCTCCGAGCGATAGAGGGGCCAGTACTGGACTATGCACTTGATCCCGTAGTCCCGATGCAGCACTTGGATGAGGTCGTCCCGCGTCCCCCGCGTTCGGGAACTGTCGAAGTGGGCCACCAGCAGGTGGTAGGCGTGCAGGTGGCCGTCCGGCACACTCTGGAAGGAGAGCTCGGGAACATCGGCCAAGGCCGTACGAACCAGGTCGGCCTGGTCCCGCCTGCGGGCATTGATCGCATCCAGACGCCGGAGCAACCGCCGTCCCACGGCGCACTGCACCTCGCTGAGGCAGAAGTTGAAGGGCCAGACTCCCTTCATGCCGCTCACCAGGTTCCCCATGGCCGGCACCCAGTAACGCTCCCGGTCTCCCGCAAAGGGCCAGTTGCCCATCCAGCGGAGTTTTCGGGCCCGCTCCCCGTCGGCCGGATCGCTGACGGTCAGCATGCCCCCCTCTCCCAGGGTGGAGATATTTTTCTGGTTGTGGAAGCTGAAGGCGGCGAAGTCCCCCATGGAGCCCGTCCGCCGCCCCTTGTAGACCGCGCCAGGGGCCTGGGCCACGTCTTCCACCACCTTGAGGTCGTGCTCCCGGGCCAGGCGGAGAATCGGGTCCATGTCGGCGGGCAAACCGTAGAGGTGGACCACCACGATCGCCTTGGTCCGCCCGGTCAGGCAGGGCTCGACATGCTCGGCCGACAGCAGCCGGGTGGCCGGGTCGATATCGCAGAAGACCAGCCGGGCTCCGGTGCGGGCGAAGGGAACGGCGCTGGACACGAAGGTGTGGGCCGGGAGAATGACCTCGTCCTCCGGGGCCAGGCCGCAAAGGGCGGCAGCCATCTCCAGGGCCGAGGTGCAACTGCTCACGGCCAGGCTGTCGGCGCATCCGACGTAGCGGGTGAATTCCTGCTCGAAGGCCCGCTGCTGCTCTCCCTGGCTCCAGGTAGGGCTGTTGCGAATCGTCTCCAGGACCACGGCTTCTTCCTCGGCGTTGAGCCGCGTCTGGACCGCGGGAAAATCCACCTGGAGCCGCGATGAGACCGATTCGGGCATTCTTGATTCCCTGGGTTGCCGGTTGGGATCGATTCCTGAAACCGGACTATCCTATGGAATGCCGGCGGAACCTGTCAAATGCAATGCGGGAAGAGCGAAAAGGGGCCTCGCCAGGCACCAAATGTTTCTTTGACCGGGGCAATCCCCTTTGCTATAGTGCTCGCGACTGCGGTTCGCCAGCAGGAATCCGGCACCCGGAATTGCCGTTTCCTCCCTCACTTCAGGGAATCGCATGGAATCATATCCCTACCGCCCAAATGAAGGTCGCCGGCCGATCCGCTACCGTGGATTGCTGGCCGTATCGGTGCTGCTCGGTGTCTTCGGTGTGGTGGCGCTGAGCACCCGGACGCTGGATGTCGCCCGCGACACCGCGCAGTTATTGGACAATGAGCGGCTTCGCAGCGATCTCCGCCATTTCAAGCAGGAAAATCAAGACCTGAGACAGAGGCTGCAGCGGGTGGGCGACCGGCTCTCCTCGCTGGAGTTGCTGGCCGAAGAAGTGCAGGGTCGTTCCCGACTTGCCGCCGGTCGGGGGCGGAACGGCGGACCGTCCCAGGTCTACTTCAGCCGGCTCACCTTCTCCGAGGGCGGCGGCGCACCGTTGCCGGCACGATCGGAGGCGTTTCGTAACCAGTTCGAGAACGCGAACCGACAAATCGATGAGCTTGCCGAACTCTACCGCCACAGGTACTTCCGGTTGAGCTACACTCCCAGCACCTGGCCGGCCGAAGGAATGCTGGGGGATCGCTTCGGTTTCATCCGGAACCGTTTCGGCCCGGGAAAGTCACGGTTTCATCGAGGCATCGACATTACCACTCGCCCCGGCAGCCGGGTGATGGCCTCGGCCGACGGGACGGTTCATTCCACCAGTTGGCGCTCCGATTACGGCAAGACAATCATCCTGAGACACCACTTCGGGCTCTCAACCGTCTACGCCCACCTCTCCGCCTACAACGTGAAACCGGGTGATGGGGTCCGGCGAGGCCAGGTGATCGGCTTCGTGGGAAACACCGGGCGATCCACCGGT
>JAPOZE010000229.1 GCA_026706225.1 Acidobacteriota bacterium | reverse complement strand
TCGCTCGTTCGCCCGAGCGTGTCGGGCTGGGCGTCGCCGGCGGGGGGGCGGCGCGTCGGGGCGGCGGCGTGGTCGGAGCTCGGGAGCTCGGTGTCGGAGGAGAAATCACCGTCGATGGCGGGCGCCATCCGGGCCCGGATGGATTGGGTGCCGAACCGGTCCACCCAGGCCAGCACCGTTCTGCCGTCGGGCAGGATGGCGGGCCGGGCCGCCTGGTCGCTGAAGCCCAGGTCCTCGGGGTCGGACCAGCTCCGGCCTTCGTCCCGGCTGACGCGGCGCCGGATGTTCAGGTAGGTTCCCGTCTCGCTGTCGAAGTACCAGGTGAAGGTGACGATGCGCCCGTCGGGGGCCACTCCCGCCCGCTGGTCCCAGTTGAACATCCTGCCGGTCGGGTCCTGGCTCACCGTGTGGGGAGCGCTCCAGGATAGCCCCCCATCCTCGGAATAGAGATAGACCACCCGCTGGTACCACTTGGAGGCGTCCAGGTAGGGCTTGTTGGTCTCCACGCTCAAGGCCAGCCTGCCGCCGGCCAGCTCCATCAGGGGGCTGGTCACGCTGGGCGGTCCCAGCTCCTCCGGGGTGGGGATGACCCGCCAGGGGCTCCAGCTCCGGCCGCCGTCGTCCGACTCCGACCAGAGCACCGTCATGGGCAGGCAGCCCTCGGTTTCGGCATGAAAGATCTTTGAGCCGGGGAAGGATTCCCGGTCCACCCACATGGAAATCAGCACCAGGCGCCCGGACGAAAGCTGGGTGGGATAGGCCGTCCACAGCGCCCCTCTCTTCCCCCCGATCCGGGGAGACTCCAGGGTCGTCGGCTCCGTCCAGCTCTGCCCCAGGTCTTCCGACCAGCGGAGCTCGACGGTGGCCTTGTCCGAGTCCTTGTTGGGGCCCACCTTGTAGGTGGCCAGCACCCTTCCGTCCTTCAGTCCCAGCAGCTTGGGAAAGGTGCCGACGGCCCGGTTGCTTCCCGCCTCCCCCCGGTTCAGCGTCCCCCTGGCAACGATTTTCATGGCGTTCCTCCGGCTGTTTCCAACACTTGTAGTCCATCACATGTGGCCCAACCAGTCAATCTCGTCCAGTGGTCACTCTAAGCGACGCGCTTCCGGTTGCTACTGCGCCCGCGGCCGGAGGAACTGGAATGACGCCCGCGATTGTGCGACTCTCCGCCGGGCCGCCTGGCGCGCGGATTATGACCATAGGGCTGGCGAGGGCCTGCGGACCGCTCGGCGACGTCGGGCTCGAAGCCGACGACCCTCCGGCGCGGGATCGGTGAGCCGATCATGCGTTCGGTGGCCTCGACCCAGCCGTGATCGATACCGGTGACGAAAGTGCAAGCGATACCCTCGCGTTCCGCGCGTCCCGTACGTCCGATGCGGTGGGTGTAGCCTTCCGGAGTGTTGGGCACATCGAAGTTGATTACGTGGGAAACGCCGCTGACGTCTATGCCTCGAGCCACAATGTCCGTGGCTACCAGGATATTGAAGCGCCGGGCGCGGAATCCGCTCATGGCGCGATCGCGCTGGGCTTGGGACATGGATCCCTGAAGACCTACGGCCCGGTGTCCGTCCCGGCTCAACTGATCCGCCAATCGCCGGGCCCGGTGCTTTGTTCGAGTGAAAATAATGGCCGAGTCGCAATCGTCGCCAGTGAGAAGGTGTTCAAGCAGGACTCTCTTGCGGCCTTCCCCGACCATGTACAGTCCGTGATCGACGGTGGCGACCGGGGCTGTGCCGGCCAGCTCGACCACGTGGGGATTCGTCAACAAATCGTCCGCCAGTCGACGAATCTCTCTCGGCATGGTGGCCGAAAACAGCAGGTTCTGGCGCCGCTCGGGCATCGCAGCCAGAATCTTGCGAATGTCGGGCAGAAATCCCATGTCGAACATGTGGTCGGCTTCGTCGAGGACCAGTGTTTCTACGTGGCCGAGGCGGAGCGCTTGCTGCCCGAGCAGGTCGAGCACGCGTCCCGGACAGCCCACGATGATTTCCGGTCGCCGCCGGAGCGAGTCGATCTGGTTGCGCGTCGAAACGCCGCCATAGACCGTGATGGTCTTGAGGCGTGTGAACTTGGACAGGGTGCGGATCTCGGCCGCGATCTGAGTGGCGAGTTCCCGTGTGGGAGCGAGCACCAGAGCCCGAGGGTCCGGGCGGCGCACTTTGAGAAGCCGGTCCAGCAGCGGCAGCGCAAAGGCCGCCGTCTTGCCGGTGCCGGTCTGAGCCAGGCCCAGCACGTCGCGACCGGCGCGACCCGCGGGAATGGTCTCCTGTTGGATCGGCCAGGGCTTCTCGAAGCCGATGCGGCGAATGCCGCGAACCAGGGATTCATGGAGTTCGAACCGGTCGAAACCGGTCGAAGCAGTAGATGTGGAACTGGATAGCAATGCTTTTTCTCCGCCGTACGCGCACAGGCAGATCCTGTCCGGCAGGGCCGTAGTTCCCGACCCGGACAACAGTTAAGGGTAAGAGGGATTCGTTGGAGGCGAGACCTTGGAAGGATTACTAACAGAGGTCCTGTTGATCGCCGCTTTCGGGCTGAGCCCGATCAAGGGGCAAACAGTATAGCTGTTCTTGACAACAATTACCACCCGGGAACTCGCTTGGAGCAGCGGCCAAAGCTGACGTGTGGGACCTGGATCACCTTGCTGTTAGTGAAGTACGCGATTCATTGAGTCGATTGCGACCGAAACAACACAGGCGCGAACGTGAACACTCGGACCCACCTCAGCAGGTGGCCAGAACCCTTCCGTCCTTCAGCCCCAACAGCTTGGGAAAGGTCCCGACGGCCCGGTCGGTTCCCGCTTTCCCTGGGTTCAAGGTCCCCCTGGCAACGATCTTCATGGCGTTCCTCCCGAGATCACCGGCCCCGTTTCACCGGTCGCTTTCCTTCTTCGCCCCGTATTTCTCACCGGAAAGGTGAATTAGCCCGCATTTCTCGCCAAAGCAGCTAGAATGTGCGGGTGAGAAAACTCAAGCTCGCAATCGTCTGCTACGTCAATTCGCTGCCGCTGTCCTGGGGCTTTGTCCAAAACCGGCCGAAAGACCGGTTCGAGTTGGAATTCTCGGCGCCCGCGCTGTGCGCCGACAAGATAGCGGCCGGATCGGTGGATATCGGTCTGATCCCCGCCATCGCATACCAACGCATCCCCAACCTCAGAATCATCCCCAACCTGTCAGTGGCCTCCAAGGGAAGCGTCCGAAGCGTCCTGCTGGTCAGCAAGGTGCCGTGGTCCCGGATCAGGACCGTCGCCCTGGATCGATCCTCGAGAACCTCGGTAGCCCTCCTCCGGATATTGCTCCGGATGAGATATCAACTCGATCCGCCCCTCTACTCCCATGAGCCGGACCTGGCCTCCATGTTGCGCCGGCGTGACGCCGCCCTTCTGATCGGCGACGCCGCCCTGACCGCCGATACCGCCGGCCTGTACCGATACGACCTGGCGAAAGCCTGGCGGGAGGAGACCGGCAAGCCCTTTGTGTTCGCCTTCTGGGCCTGCCGCGCGGAATGCGGGATGATGGACAGTTCCCCCTTCGAGGAATCCTACCGCTACGGTCAGGCCCACCTGGACGACATTGTCCGCCGGCAGTCTCGACAACTGCGGATTCCCGCCGAGCAGATTCGCTCCTACCTTACCCGGTGCATCGACTACTCGCTGGACGAGGAAAACGTGGACGGGCTGCTCCACTTCTACCGGCTGGCCCGGGAGATGAAGCTGATCGCGGAACCCAAGCCCCTGCAATTCGTCCGATAGTCATTCCCGTCCGGCCTGCCTGTCCATGGCCAGGTTGGCCAGGCGGTCGGCCTCCCGATTCCGGGAACGAGGGATGTGCCGGATGGAGAATGCCTCGAGCCGGCCAATCAGCGCGCGCGCCTGCCGGAAGGAACCGATGAGGTTGGGACTCCTGACCTTGTAGACTCCGCCGATCTGCCGCACCATGAGTTCCGAATCGGCAAAGACGGTCACTTTCTCGAATCGGTTGGCGAGGGCATAGTCGAGCGCCGCAATCAGGCCCGCGTACTCGGCCTGGTTGTTGCTGCGCACTCCCAGGCATCCGGAAAGGTTCGCCAGAACCCTGCCCTCCCCATCCAGGATGTGAGCCCCGTAGCCCGCGGGTCCGGGATTTCCACGCGATCCGCCATCGACGTAGGCCACCAGGCTCTTCAACCGCTTTCCTCCGCCTATTTCGATACGGGGGATGCGTCCGGCTCCCAGTAGAGAAAGCGGTCGCAACTGTCGCAGTGAACGATGTGCTTCCCGGTCATGACCTGCCCGAGCACGCTGGGGCGAATCCGCACGTGACACCCCCGGCAGTTTTCCCCGGCTCTGGCCAGAGCCACACCCTTGCGCACCGTGGCGATCTTTCGATAGGTGCCGTAGATCTCCGGGGCAATCATGGCGATCAGGGCATCGGCCTCACCCTGGCGGCGGTCCAACTCGATTCGGGCTTCCTCGATCTCCTTTTGCACCGCCTGCTTTTCCCGATCGACCTGAGCACTCTCCTTCTGAAGCTGCTGCTCCAGCAGCAGCCGTTCCGCCCGCAGGCCCTCCTCCTTCTCCATATGGACCAGGATCTCATCTTCCATCTTGCCGATTCGCTCGCCGTGAAAGTCGATTTCGTGCAGGAGCGCCTTGTACTGTTCGTTGGTCTTGACATCGGAAAGCTGGGAGCGGTACTTGGAAATCCGTTCTTCGACGATCTGTATTTCCCCTTCGAGCTGACGTCGCTCGGCGGCGGTCCGAGCCAGGTCCGCCTCCTGCCGGTCCAGCAGGCTCCTGGTCGCACTCAATTGCTCCTCCATGGAGGCCATCTTCCGGGGAAGCTGCTCGAGCCTGCCGGCCGCATGCCGGATTCGAGTCTCAAGCCCTTGAAGCTCGATGAGTTTTTCTATCTCGGGATGCATCGATGAATCTGTCGGGGAGGAATGGTGGGCCCAGTAGGACTCGAACCTACGACCGGCCGGTTATGAGCCGGCGGCTCTAACCAACTGAGCTATGGGCCCAAACTGGAGAACAGGGATGGTCCACCGTCCTACTCCTGGGTGGAGCCATCCATAAAGGGTCTCAATTTTCGGCTGCGAGAAGGATGACGCAGCTTTCGCAAGGCCTTGGCTTCAATCTGGCGGATGCGCTCGCGAGTGACCGCAAAGTTCTGTCCCACCTCTTCCAGGGTGTGATCGCTCCCGTTGTCCAGGCCGAAGCGCATCTTGATGACCTTCTCTTCCCGGGGAGTCAGCGTCTGCAGGACGTTTTCGGTCATCTCCTTCAGGTTGATGTTGATGACGGCTTCCGCGGGGGACACGACCTGCCGGTCCTCGATGAAGTCGCCCAGGTGGGAATCCTCCTCTTCCCCGATGGGAGTTTCCAGGGAAATGGGTTCCTGGGCGATCTTGAAGACCTTGCGCACCTTTTGCACGGGAATGTCCATCCGGGCCGCGATCTCCTCCGAGGTCGGCTCTCGTCCGTATTCCTGAACCAGGCTGCGAGAGGTACGGATCAACTTGTTGATCGTCTCGATCATGTGGACGGGAATACGAATGGTCCGGGCCTGGTCGGCGATGGCGCGGGTGATGGCCTGACGAATCCACCAGGTGGCATAGGTCGAAAACTTGTAGCCTCGACGGTATTCGAACTTGTCCACCGCTTTCATCAAGCCGATATTCCCCTCCTGGATCAGATCCAGGAACTGCAGCCCGCGGTTGGTATATTTCTTGGCGATGGAGACCACCAGGCGCAGGTTCGCCTCCACCAGCTCCCGCTTGGCGCTGTTGGCCAGCCTCTCGCCCTCCTTGATGGCCTGCAGCGTCCGCTTGAGCTCAATGGTCCGGGTCTGCGTTTCGAGCTCCAGGGCGGCGGTCTTTTCCCGGTTCAGGCGCAACTCCTTCTTGAGGGCGGCAACGGTCTTGCCTCGGCTGTGGGAGATCCTTCGCTGCAGTCGGGTTGCCTCCATCTCCAAGGGCCGGAGGCTGTCCCCGTGGTGCCGAATCTGTTCGATCAGCCGGACATTCTCGGCGGGGGTCAGCCCCAATGCTCGAATGGCCTTGGAGATCCGGACCCGGTATCTCATGAACTCAAAGCGCTGCTTTCGATAGGAGCGCCCCTGTCTGGACTTCGGCGTCTTCGCCAACCCCTGCAGGATCTGATCGTGCTTTCGACGCCACCGCTGCATGCGTCGGATGTTGCGCATCGCCTCCCGAAGCCGTTGCTCCAGCGTTTCCGGGGTGATTACGTCATCGTTCAGGACGATGGCCTCGTTGATGGACCTTTCCCGCCGCTGGAGCTGCCCCCCAAGGTCGATCACTTCCTTGATGGCGATCGGCGACCGGGATACGGCTTTCAGGACATTCAACTGGCCCCGTTCAATCTTCTTTGCAATCTCCACCTCCCCCTCCCGGGTGAGCAGAGGGACCGTTCCCATCTCCCGCAAGTAGAGCCGAACCGGGTCGTTGGTCTTGTCCAGCACGCCGGGCGTCAAGTCCAGACTGGGCTCCTCGTTGGTTTCTCTTTCAAAGCCGAGCTTTTCCGTGCCGGTCGTCTTGGGGTCGCCGTCGATGACCTCGATACCCTGGGCGCGAAACACGGCAAACATCTCGTCAAGCTCTTCCGAAGAGGTGACGTTGCCGGGAAGCAGGTCGTTGACCTCGTCGTAGAGCAGGTAGCCCTTCTCCTTGCCCAGCTCGATCAACTGCTTGACCTCGTCGTACTTGTCTTCGA
>JAPOZE010000464.1 GCA_026706225.1 Acidobacteriota bacterium | reverse complement strand
GAGCGACGACGACGCAATGCCCATTCATTGTTAGGAGGAGCGACGACGAAGACGGTGCCGTTCCGCCCGAACCCGTAGGGCCGATGGAGGTTCCCAATGGGGGTAGCAAGACGTTGCTTGTTGTGTGAAACGCAGCGGGCCTCTCCTACCGACCGTTTACCGGTGGAACCTCCATCGGAGATGGTAAGCTTATTTCTGGGACAGGACACTTGATGCAAGCCGGAAGTCCTTTTGTCATCATCACGGGTCTGAGCGGATCCGGCAAGGATACGGTCCTGAAGGCCTTTGAGGACATGGGGTATTTTTGCGTCGACAATCTCCCCCTGGAGTTGATTCCCAAGTTCGCCGAACTCTGCAACCGGGCCCGGGCGCAAATCCAGCGCGCCGCCATCGTGATCGACGTGCGCGAGGGGGACGAACTGGCCAGGTTCCCCAAGCTGTTCGAATCCCTGAAGAAGACGCCCCTGGTCATCACCCTGGTCTATCTGGAGGCCACTCCCGGCTCCCTGATCCGTCGCTACAGCGAGACCCGCCGGCCGCATCCGCTCAAGGGAGACGAGCCCATTGCCGCCGCCCTGGCCGAGGAGAGGCGCCGTCTGGCCCCCCTCAAGAAGCTGGCCGACCAGGTGATTGACACCAGCCCCTTCAACGTCCACGAACTGAGACGATTCATCGTCGACAAATTCCAGGAGCCCGACTCCAAGGCTCTGCTCATTTCACTGGTCAGCTTCGGATTCAAGCACGGCCTGCCCGCCGAGGCCGACCTGGTCTTCGACGTCCGCTTTCTGCCCAATCCCAACTTCGTGCCGCATCTCAAGCCCAAGAACGGGAACGACCCGGCCGTGGCCGCCTACGTTCAGTCCTTCGATCAGACCCGACAGTTTCTCCGCCGCCTGGAGGACCTGTTCCTATTCCTGATTCCCAACTACGCCATCGAGGGCAAGAGCTACCTGACGATCGCATTGGGCTGCACCGGGGGCCGTCACCGGTCGGTGGCCATCGCCAACCAGATCGGCGGGATGTTGAATCTGAAGGGCTACACCGCCAAGGTGCTGCACCGTGATCTGGCACTCTCCTGAGGCCCGATGCCTTCATCGCAACGATTCAGGAACGGAGCGCTCCCTTCTTTCGATTCAGGAATAGGGCTGCCTGCGGGCCGTCTCCCTTTTCCGGTCGCCAACGGAGGGAATCGAACGTGACCCTTTCCATCCCCCGGCCCGGCGATATTCGCATTCTGGAGGTCGGTCACGACTTCGAAGACTTCCGGCTGCGCATGCCGTACCGGTTCGGCGGCCGGACCATCGCTCATCTCACCCTCCTGAACGTCTCCGTTCTGGTCGGGAACGGGCGAGACCGGCAGGCCCGGGGGAGCGGCTGCATGCCCATGGGCAACGTCTGGGCCTTCCCCTCCTCCCGGGTTTCCCACGATCAGTCACTGGGGGCCATGCGGGAGCTGGCGGCGCGCATCGCCTCCATTACCGCACGCCATCCCCATCGGGCCCATCCCATCGACCTCTACTGCAGCCTGGAGCCGCTCTACCTGGGGGCTGCCACCCAGGTCAGCGCCGAGGATGGGCTGGCCGAGCCCATTCCCAAGCTCTGCGCTCTGGTGGTGGCCAGCGCTTTCGACCTGGCCCTCCACGACGCTTTCGGGAAAGTCAACGGGGTGAACGCTTACCACGCCTACGGCTCCGAGTTCATGGGCCGGGACCTCAGCCACTACCTTGGAGAAGACTTCAGGGGGGAGTGGCTGGACCGCTACCTGCGGAGCAGCCCGGCCCCCACCCTGCACCTCTACCACTCGGTCGGCGCCGCCGATCCCCTCGATTCGCTGGACGGGGGCCCGGCGGTGCAGGACGGCTTGCCGCAAACCCTGGCGGAATGGATTGCGGCCGAGGGTCTGACCCACTTCAAGGTGAAGTTGAACGGGGGCGACCTTCGCCTGGACGTGGACCGAATGGTGGATATCGAGCGCGTGGTGAGCGCCTGTCAGGGGAAACGAGGAGTCCGCGACTGGAAGTACTCCCTGGACTTCAACGAAGGATGCCGGGACGTGGACTACCTGCTGGACTTTCTGAATGAGATCGAGCGGCGGGCGCCGTCAGTGACGGCCCGGCTGCAGTACGTCGAACAGCCCACCTCCCGCAATCTGGCCGGACCTCCCAGGATCCTCCTGCACCGGGCGGCCCGGAGGGTTCCACTGGTGGCCGACGAGGCCCTGGTGGACCTGGAGTCCTTTCGGCTTGCCCGGGAGGTCGGCTACAGCGGCGTGGCCCTGAAGACCTGCAAGGGACAATCCCAATCCCTGCTGCTGGCCGCGGCCGCCCAGAAATACGGCGCCTACCTCTGCGTTCAGGACCTGACCTGCCCGGGATTGTCCCTGATCCACTCGGCCGGCCTGGCCGCCCGTCTGCCCGGGGTCCATGCCCTCGAAGCCAACAGCCGCCAGTACATTCCCTCCGCCAACCGGCGCTGGGAGTCGAGATTCCCGGCCCTGTTCCGGATCGCCAACGGTCGCTTGGGTACGGCCGGCCTGACCGGAACCGGCCTGGGGACGGGGTGAGTCCGGGTGTCCCGCCGGGTGGAGCGGCACTCTTGTGAAGAGACCGGTACCGCGCAGGCGACTTTTCCTTCTGCCGGGAGATGGGGTCGAGGTGGTGCCCTTTCAATGGAGAAGACTGGAATGAGGTGGGACCGACAGGGGGCGGTGCTGTTGCTGATGACGCTGGCCGGCGGGTCGTTGGAGGCGCAGACGGCCGGGGAAATCGGTGGCTCGGTGACCGACGAACAGGGTCTGGCGGTGCCCGGCATAACGGTGACGCTCGAGGGCGATGTGCTGATCGCGCCGCTGGTTGCCGTGACCTTGGGCGACGGCTCCTACCGCTTCCGGGCCCTCGGGCGCGGGTCATACGACCTGGCCTTCGAGCGCACGGGGTTCCGGACGCTGATTCGCAAGGGGGTGATGGTGGAAGGGAGCCGCGCCATCCGAATCGATGCGGCGCTGGAGGTGGCCGCCGTGGCCGAGACGATCACCGTGACCGGTGACGCGCCGGTCTTGGACATGAAGAGGACGGCGCTGGTGAACGACTTCGGCGTGGCCGAGCTGCAGGAGGTGCCTTCCGCTACCGATGTCTGGGCGGTGCTGGGCCAGACGGCCGGTGTCCGGATGCGCGGCTTCGATGTCGGCGGCTCGCACAAGAGTCAGCAAACCGGCTACGAGAGCTTCGGCATCCGCGGCCAGAACCGGATCCTGGCCGATGGCGTCGACACCACCGAGAGTGACGAAGGCACCGGGTTCTACTTCGATTACTATTCCGTCGAAGAGTTTACCACCACGGCGGCCGGCGCCGACGTGGAGATGACGGCGCCCGGCTCATTGGTCATGATGACCATGAAAAGCGGCGGCGACGACTTCAGCGGAATGCTGCACGCCGATTACGAGCACGAGAAATTCGTCGGCGACAACACTGACTCCGAGCTGGAGGCGCGCGGCTACACCGGCAATCCGAACCTGCTCTTCTTCGAGACCCACGCCGACATCGGCGGACCCATCCTGCGCGATCGGGCCTGGTTCTACGCCTTCTACAACCACTTTCGCATCGACAAGGCCGTCTCCGGCGTCGATCGGGCCGTGGCCACCGACCTGGGCGATTTCGATCAGTTCGGGGGCAAGGCGACGGTTCGGCTGACCGACCGGGATCGCTTGATCGGGTACACCAACTGGGGTCTGAAGGAGAAGCCCAAGCGGGGGCTGTCCACCGACGTGGGTCCCGACTCGGTGCTGGCCCAGGCGAGCTGGAGCTGGGCTCACAAGGCGGAGTGGCAGCGGGTATGGAACGACCGCACCTTCATGATCGTGGCCGCCAAGCATTTCGGGTTCAGTTGGCCCATGGTGCCGCAGGTGGATCCGAGGCGGCAACCACCGCGTCTCGACACCTCCACCAGCCGCCTGAGCGGCGCCGGCTGGTTTCCCGGCCTCAACGGGCCGCCACCCTTCACCTTCGTTCGCTGGAAGCCGCAGGCCACCGCGGCCGCCCACCACTACGTGCCGGATTTCGGCGGAAGCCACGACTTCAAGGTGGGCTACGAGTTCCAGATCGACAGCAGCCGCTTCGGCTCGAACGCCAATTCCGGGCACATCCGCTACCTCGACGACAGCGCCAACGACCGGCCGTTCCACGTGGACCGGATCATGTTCTTCAACATGCCGGCCGCGGGGGAGATTGCCTCCGACAACCGGAACCGGCACCATGCGGTGTTCGTCCAGGATACCTGGCGACCGGTGGACTGGCTGTCGCTGAACCTGGGCGTTCGCTTCGAGCAGCAGCGCACCTACTTCCTGGACGCGGTCTCCATGCCCTTCCTGGCCGACTTCTTCCCCAGCGGGACTGCCGGAGGTCGGACGAACACCGTTTGGAACACCTGGGCGCCGCGCCTGGGTGTGGCGTTCTCGCTGGCGCCGCGCACGGTGCTGAGGGGCCACTACGGCCGCTACTACCTGAACCTGGCCGACGCCCACGAGGACGCCAATCCGGCCAGCACCGCCTGGATCCGGTACGCGTTCCTGGACCCGAACGGCAACGGGATCTACGACGGTCCGGACGAGCTGGGCGCCAAGCTGGATGAGCAGGGCGCCACCGGCGCGGATCTCGGCGCCGAGGGGACGCCGGTGGACCCGGATCTGCCGTCGGAATACGTCGACGAAATCAATGTCTCGCTGGAGCACGAACTGGTGGCGGACACAGCGGTCCGGGTCTCCTACGTGCGCAAGGACCTGAGCGGCGACAGCGGCATCTGGAACGTGCCCCAGCAGGCCGCGCTGCTGGCGGGGCGCGGAATCGCGTGCAGCGCAGATCTCTACTGGGATTGTCCTGTGAATGTCTTCACCGGCGCCCCACTCAACGTCCAGCGTGTCCCGGACGAAGTAGCAGGGGCGGTGGACAACCGGATTACCGCTTTTCCCGGAATGGAGGCCGCTTACGACACGTTCCAGGTAGCGGTGAACCGGCGTTTCACCGCCGGCTTCCTGCTGCAGGCCAGCTTCGACTACCAGTGGCGGGACGAATTCCGCTCGGCGTCCGGCGAGAACCGCAGCCCCCTCTTCGCCGACCCATTGGTCGTCGGCTCCGGGGGGCATGGACGCATCTGGCAGAACCACAGCCTCGAGGTGGGCGCCCGGCAGGCGACCACCAACTGGGGCGGCCGCCTGCTGGCCCGCTATACGCTGCCAAGAGATTTCGGCCTGTCCGCAAACCTCCGGCACCAGAGCGGCTGGCCCTATGCCCTGGTCCAGCGGGTGGACATCCCGGGCACCGGCACCAACCAGCCGGTCTTTCTCAGCGATCTGTCCGAGAATCGCTCCGAAAACGTGACGATCATGGACTTCCGTCTGGACAAGGCATTCTCCGTCGGCCCGGACCGCCGGCTCACCCTGTTGCTGGACGTCTACAACCTCTTCAACTCCAACGCGGTGACGAACTTCTCGCTGCGTACCGGTGACCATGAGCGCATCATTGCCGCGCTCGATCCCATCGTGATGAAATTGGGCGTCCGGTTCCAGTTCTGACTTGAGGGAACTCTTGGGGGAATCGGGAAATGACCCGTCGACTTGCCAGACAGTTGGAACGGATCCTGGACGAGGGATCCGGGAGTCATCGCAGTGTCATCGTGCGAATGAAGCTTTCGGAAAAGGATGAGGTGACGCTCCTGGGTGCGGTTGCCCATGCCGTTCAGCGGCGTGCGCTGTTGCTGTCCGCTCGGGACATCCTGCCGGTTCATCCGGACCGGTTGGTCGGACCCGCTGCAGAAACCCGTTCCGATCGATCCGGAAAAGTACTCGGGGAAGACGGAGGTGTTGCGGCTCAAGTAGCTGCCGCGGCCGTCCGGCAGGTGAGCAAGCGGGGTCTTCGGTCGAGGGGGCTGAAGTCATTGCGGCCCCTTTACTCGAGCCTGGTCAAGCTCAGGCATGGACCCCATGGCGCCAGGTCTTTCTGGACGTCGAAGTGTGTGGTCCTGCAGACGACCAGGGATGAGCTGGCCAGGCTGAATCGCCTGGTTGAAGAGTCGCTGATCGGAGACATCTACCCCAACCGGATGCTGCATGTTCCTCGCCTGGTTGAATTGAAGACGCTTCCCTCGAGAGTGCTGGAGAACAAGGCCAGCGCCTGGGGGATTCATGCGGTTGGAGGACTGGCCGCCCGGGGGGCTTACGGAGCCGGTGGAAAAGGAGTCAAGGTCGGAATCCTGGACACCGGCGTGGACGCAAGCCACCCTGACCTGAAGGGGAAGGTGGCGGACTGGGCGGAATTCGATGCCAATGGGGAGCAGGTCTCCGATTCCCAACCGCACGACACGGCTCAGCATGGAACGCACGTCGCCGGCACCATTGCCGGAGGAAGGGCCAGCGGCCGCTGGATCGGCATGGCGCCGGAAGCCAGGTTGGCGGCAGCCATCGCCCTGGACGGAGCCAAGGGAGGGACGGACGCTCAGGTGCTTGCCGCAATCGATTGGGCGGTTGAGCGCGGGGTCGATGTGCTGAACCTGTCCCTGGGTGGAGTGACCTTGGGCCCCGAGGTCCCCAGCACCTATTCCGAGGCGATCCTGACTTCGCTGAGGGCCGGCATCCCCGTGGTGACCGCCATTGGCAACGACGGTCAACAGATCACCGGCTCGCCCGGCAACGATCTGCTTTCGTTTTCCGTGGGGGCGAC
>JAPOZE010000319.1 GCA_026706225.1 Acidobacteriota bacterium | reverse complement strand
TATCGGTCGTCGACTGGAAGATGGACCCCGACTTCTCGAGTTGGCGTCTTACCTGCAGGGCATTGATCAGGTTGCCGTTATGACAGAGCGCCAGGTCGCCCTGGCTGCAGGAAACCACCAGGGGCTGGGCGTTCTTCGAGGCACTCTCACCCGCCGTCGAGTAGCGGGTATGGCCGATGGACGCCTCCCCCTTCAAGTGCTCCAGGCGAGAGTGGTCGAAAATGTCGGCCACATGGCCCATCCCCGTCTCGCTGTGGAGGCCGGTGCCGTCGCTGGAGACGATGCCCGCGCTCTCTTGTCCCCGATGCTGAAGGGCGTACAGGCCCAGATAGGCGATCCGCGAGGCCTCCCGATGCCCAAACACCCCAAAGACTCCGCACTCTTCCCGAAACTTGTCAAACATCGGCTACCCGGGACACCTCGCTCTGTCGGTACCGCGGCCGGCGGCTATCGGTTGGTAGACCTCGGCAACAGGAATGACCGGCGGTGCGAACCGAAAATTATAGTGGATCGGCGAACAATCCACCCAGATAATTTCTCCAGGTCTTCTCCAGCGAGACCACCGATCTTTCGAGCACGACCGAACCGTGATGACGCACGCTCAACACATCCGGAACCACCCGTCCCAGAGGGGTCACCGGCACGCCTTCAAGCGCGGCAATGTTCTCAAGGGCCGCCTGGTTTTCCTCCTCAACCGTAACCAGAATGCGGGAGGGATATTCGGCAAACAACACCTCTCCCACTTCTTCGGCCGAAGGCAAAAGGATCTCGGCCCCCAGCCTCCCGGCGCCGAAGCGGGAAAAGCCCATCTCCGCCAAGGCGACGGCCAGACCTCCGTCCGAACAGTCGTGAGCGGAGAGAATCAGGCCTCTCTCGATGCCCTGGCTGCAGGTCCTCTGCACGCGCACCTCCAGGTCCAGGTCCAGCGGCGGACAGGGTAGCCGATTGACCCAACGGGTATAGGCGTCTGTGCCGTTTCTCCGCCACGGCTGCAGCCCCGACAGGTTGTGGCGGACTGCGCTCGAATAGCCCGTCGGTTGCCCGACCGGTGGACCCAGCAAGACGACCCGGTGGCCTTCCCCGACAAACCAGGAGCCCCGGAGGCGGGAAAGCGGTTCGATCAAGCCCACCATTCCAATGACGGGAGTGGGGTCGATGCCCTCCCCAAGCGTCTCGTTGTAGAGACTGACGTTCCCGCCGGTGATGGGCGTCCCCAGGGCGCGGCAGGCTTCGGCCATTCCTTCGACGACCTGGGTCATCTGCCACATGATTTCGGGTTTCTCCGGATTGCCCATGTTCAGGCAGTTGGTGGCCGCCAGGGGACGGGCTCCGGCACAGACCAGGTTGCGGCAGCTCTCGGCCACCGCCAACTGGGCTCCCACCCGGGGATCCTGCCGGCAGTAGCGGCCGTTGCCATCCAGGCTCATGGCCAGTGCCTTCCGGGTATTCTTGACCCGAACCACGGCCGCATCGGCGCCGGGAACCTGAACCGTATTGGTCCGGACCATGTGGTCGTACTGGCGATAGATCCACTCCCGGGAGCTCAGATTGGGGGAAGCCAGAAAGCATTCCAGGAGCCCGCCCCAATCCATGGACAGGGGACCCGGCGGGGGCTGGAGCGGCGCGGTCCGGGGGGAGGCCGCCACCGGTCGGCGGTACAGGGGAGCCTCGTCGGTCAGGGCCCGATTGGGTATCTCGGCCACTCTCCGTCCCCGGTCCAGGATTCGAAGCATTCCGTCCCCGGTGACTTCTCCGATGGCGACGGCATCGATCTCCCATTTTCGGAAGATCCGAAAAATCTCCTCTTCTCTGCCCCGTGCAGCCACCAGGAGCATCCGTTCCTGGGATTCGCTCAGCATGATCTCGTAGGGAGTCATGCCCTCCTCGCGTTGAGGCACCTTGGCCAGATCGATCTCGATTCCGGTGTCCGCCCGTCCCCCCATCTCACAGGTGGAGCAGGTCAGTCCGGCGGCCCCCATGTCCTGGATGCCCACCACGGCACCCGTCTTCATGGCCTCCAGACAGGCCTCCAGCAGCAGTTTCTCCAGAAAGGGATCGCCGACCTGCACGTTGGGGCGCTTGCTCTCCGAGGCTTCATCGAACTCGGCCGAAGCCATGGTGGCCCCGTGAATGCCGTCCCTGCCGGTCTTGGCGCCCACGTAGATCACCGGATTCCCGATCCCCGCGGCTTTCCCGTAAAAGATCCGGTCCTTTCTGAAAAGACCCAGGGCGAAGGCGTTTACCAGGGGGTTTTGGGAATAACATTCCTCGAACACCACTTCCCCGCCCACGGTCGGGACCCCGAAACAGTTGCCGTACCCGGCGATCCCGGCCACCACCCCCTCCATGATGCGCCGGTTCCGGGGTTGATCGGGAGGCCCGAAGCGCAGGGAGTTCATGGCGGCGATGGGACGGGCTCCCATGGTAAAGATATCGCGCAAAATCCCGCCCACACCGGTCGCCGCTCCCTGGTAGGGCTCGACGAAGCTGGGGTGGTTGTGGGACTCGATCTTGAAGGCCACCGCGTAGCCGTCGCCGATATCGACGATCCCGGCGTTCTCGCCGGGTCCCTGCAGCACCTGGGGACCTCGAGTGGGCAACCGCTTCAGGTGGAGTTTGGAACTCTTGTAACTGCAGTGTTCGCTCCACATGACGCTGAAGATCCCCAGTTCCGTCAGGTTGGGGGAGCGATCCAGGATCGACAGGATGCGATCGTATTCGGCCCGGGTCAGGTTGTGCTGTTCCAGCACTTCAGCCGTAATCGGCGGATTGGCTTGCATGTCAGGATCGGGACCGGATCATCGACTGAAAAAGGCGCACCCCGTCCTCGCTGCCCAGCAATGGCTCGCTGGCTCTTTCCGGGTGGGGCATCATTCCCAAGACGTTGCCACCGGGGCTGCAGATCCCGGCCACATTGGCCACCGAGCCATTGGGGTTGGCGTCGGCGGTAATCTCACCGTCCGGCGTACAGTAACGGAACACCACCTGCCGGTTGCGCTCCAGCCTCCGGAAAGCCTCGGCATCGAGGGTGTAGTTGCCCTCCATGTGTCCGATGGGAATGTTCCAGACATCGCCTTCCCTGGCCAGACCGGTAAAGGGAATCCGGGCGTTCTCCACCCGAATCGAGACCTGCCGGCACACGTACTTCAACCCGCGGTTCCTCAGCATGGCTCCCGGCAGCAGACCCGATTCCAGCAGTATCTGGAAGCCGTTGCAGATGCCCAGGACCAGTCCGCCCCGGTCAGCGAAACGCCGCACCGCTCCCATCACCGGAGAAAACCGGGCGATGGCCCCGGTGCGCAGGTAATCCCCGTAGGAGAATCCTCCGGGGACGATGATGGCCTGGCAATCCTTCAGATCCGTCGACTGGTGCCAGATGAACTCGGCCGGCTGTCGCATCACTTTGCGAACAGCGTGATAGGCATCGTGCTCGCAATTGCTGCCCGGGAACATCAGCACGCCGAATTTCATCTTCAACCGTCTCCTGGAAACCGATTGAAAGGCAGAAGCCTTCCCTTCCCCGCGACCCTCTTCCCTGTCCAGGACGCAACTACTCGATCCGGTAGCTGAATTCCTCGATCACCGGGTTGGTCAATACGTCCCTGGCTATCTTTTCCACCTCGGTCTGAACTTCTTCCCGGGTCAGCTCGGAGGCAAAGTCGATTTCGAAATACTTCCCCTGGCGCACCTCGGTGATCTGCTGAAAGCCGATGTTCTGCAGACTGTGATGAATGGTCTTGCCCTGGGGGTCCAGAACGCTTTTTTTGAGGCTGACGTAAACTCTAGCCCGCATATCTCACCGGGATCCTTTCTCACCCGCCGAAAACACGCTCGAAAACGGCGTCCACATGGCGCAACTGGTGGTCCAGATCGAAGCTGGTTTCGATCTCGGAACGGGACAGAACCTTCAGGATTTCCTCGTCCTGAAGCACCAGGCTCTTGAATTCCGTCCCCTCCGACCACACGCGCATGGCGTTTCGCTGCACCCACCGGTAGGCCTTCTCCCGGCTGACCCCTTTTCGAGTCAGGTCGAGGAGGATCTGTCCGGAAAAGACCAGCCCCTTCATCAAGTTCAGGTTCTCCACCATCCTGTCCGGGTAGACCAGCAGTCTTTCCAGCAGTCGGGTGGTCTTGGCCAACAGGTAGTCGACCAGAATGGTTGAATCCGGCAGAATCACGCGCTCCACTGAAGAGTGGGAAATATCCCGCTCGTGCCACAGCGTGATGTTCTCCAGACCGGCCAGCAGATTGGAGCGCACCACCCGGGCCAGTCCGGAGATCTGTTCGCAGGTCACGGGATTCCTCTTGTGCGGCATCGCCGAAGAACCCTTCTGCCCGGCCGAGAAGTACTCTTCCACCTCCCGGACCTCGGTGCGCTGCAGACCCCGGACCTCGGTGGCGATCTTCTCCAGGCTGGCGGCGATCAGGGCCAGCGCCGACAGGAACTCGGCATGGCGGTCGCGTTGCACGATCTGGGTCGAGACCGGGTCGGGCTGCAGTCCCAGGATGCGGCAAACGGATTCCTCCACCGTAGGATCGAGATGGGCAAAGGTCCCGACGGCTCCCGACAACTTGCCCACTCGCACGCATTCGGCCGCCTCCTGCAGCCGCCTCTGGTTGCGGCGAGCTTCTTCGTACCACACGGCCAGCTTGAGGCCCAGGGTGGTGGGTTCGGCATGAATCCCGTGAGTCCGCCCCACCATGACCGTTCTCTTGAACTCATGGGCGCGCTTCTCCAGCACCTTCACGAACCGGGCCAGCCCCTCAATCAGAATCTCCGACGCTTCCTTGAGCTGCAGCGCCAGGGCCGTATCCACCACGTCGGAGGAGGTCAGACCATAGTGAACGTAGCGGGACTCCGGCCCCACATGCTCGGCCACCGAGGTGGTGAAGGCGACCACGTCATGCTTGACCTCGCGTTCGATCTCGTCGATCCGGTCCACGTCGAAGTCGGCCTTCTCCCGAATGACCCGAGCCGCATCGGGGGGGACGACGCCCCGCTCGGCCAGGACATCCGTGCAGGCCAGCTCCACTTCCAACCATTTCCGAAACTTGTTTTCCGGAGACCAGATCCGTCCCATCCGGGGACGGGTATAACGTTCAATCACAGTGGAAAATCCTCCCAAAAAATGCGGGCTAAAAGCGGATGACCCTGCTCGGACCCGACCGGGAGGCCAAGAGCAGGTTTCCCAGGTCAAAGCCCTTTTTTCCCAAGGCCTTACCGGCGACCATGCGCGCGATATCGGGATGGTTGTTGTTGTCGCTCAGGTGAGCCAGCAGGATATAGGCGGCCTGTCCGTCAAAGTCTTCCTCGAAGAATTTCCCGACGCTTTCATTGGAAAGATGGCCGTGGCGACTCATGATCCGTTGCTTCACCGCCCAGGGATAGGGGCTGAGACGCAGCATCTCCAGGTCATGGTTCGACTCCAGGACCAGCAGGTCGCTCCCGGCCATGCGGCGCCGCACCAATTTGGTGAGAACACCCAGATCCATCACATGAGAGATCTTGACTCCCTCGGCTTCCAGGTTGAATGCCAGGGGATCGGCAGCATCGTGGGGAACGGAAAACGGGGATATCTTCAAGTCGCCAATTTGAAACGACTCTCCCGCGCGGAGGCATTCCCTCCGTTTCAACACCGGCTTCAGTGAGAGCGCCTCGTAGGTCGCCTCTCCGACGAAGGTGAGAATATCACAGGTCTTCAGGAGCCCCGCCAGGCCCTTGACGTGGTCACTGTGCTCGTGGGAAATGACCAGGGCATCGAGGTCTTCCAGCGATTCTCCGATGGCCAGCAGCCTCCTGGCCGTCTGAGCCCGGCTGAAGCCCGCATCCAGGAGCAGCTTGACTCTTTCCGTGGCAATAAAGGTACAGTTGCCGGAACTCCCGCTGCCCAGAACTGAAACCGTTACCGCCACTGTCGCCCCGCCCGGCTCCACCAGTGGAAAATCAATTTACCGTGCCTCGACCTCCCGTTCATCCGCAGTCCAGGTCGGCGCGGCTCAATCGGACCCCCTCCAGGTTGCCCAGCACGGAGAGCGCCACTTGCCGAGTGTCAAAAACCGAACAAGCCAACTCCTGAACCTCATCCGCGGACACTCGATCTATTTCCAGAATCGTCTCCTGTGGAGGTGTGTAGTCCCCGAAATAGAGTTCCTGCCGCGCCAGGTTGGACATGCGGCTGGAACTCGATTCCAGGCTCAGCAGCAGGCTCCCCTTCAGGTGATCCTTGGCGCGCCGGAGTTCCTCGTCCTGCACTCGATGCGCCTTGAGGTCACGGAACTCCCGCACGATGGAACTGACCACGCTGCCGACGTTTTCGAGAGAGGTGCCCGCGAAGACCGATAGACAGCCGGTGTCCCGGAACGAACTCAACCCCGAGTAGACGGCATAGGCCAGACCCTGTTTTTCCCTGATGTTCTGAAAGAGACGGGAACTCATTCCGGCTCCCAGGATGGTGCTCAACAGGTAGAACGCGAACCGGTCCCGGTCAGTGAGGGCGCACCCGGGCACCCCCATGCAGATGTGGGCCTGTTCCAGCTCTTTCTTGGTGCGCAACGAGATGGGATTGCAGGGCTTGGCCGGTGCCAGGGCTTGCACGTTGGACCGGCCCTCCAGGTGGCCGAAATGCTGCAGGGCCAGGTCCAGGATGTTGCGGTGTTCCAGGTGGCCCGCGGCCGAGACCACCAGTTGATCCGGGGTGTAGTGCTCACGGAAAAAACCCGCCACCCGGTCCCGGTCCAAGCCGCTGACCGTCCCTCGCGTTCCCAGGATCGGTCGGCCCAGCGGTTGGTCCC
>JAPOZE010000110.1 GCA_026706225.1 Acidobacteriota bacterium | reverse complement strand
CGGGAACCATCTCCAGGTAGCCGCTCTGCTCATTGAGCATCAGGAGGACCAACTCCTCGGCGAGGCGTATGGGGGATTGCGCGGCCGTGTTCATGATTTTCCTATGCGGATCGGACGGCGCAAGGCCGGTGCGCTTGCCGAAATCCGGTCATTGGACGCACCGAACATCAAGATTCGAGACACAGATGTCTTCGCCCCTGTCCCACAAGCGCCGGGCATCGAGAAACTGGGAATTCAACAAACGGCTGAACAGTCGCATTTCGGCATACTGCTTTTGGACCCGACTCACGGCGCCACGCCGTCCCCGGTCTGCACAACCATGCCTTCGCTGACATGTTGAATGCCGCCGGTGATGACCCACTGCCCGTCTTCCAGAGGGCCGGTGACAAATGCCTCATCGTTGACGCGCTGCAGGACGCGCACCGGGACGACGTGCACCCGCTTGTCTTCACTGACCGTCCAAACCTCGTTTCCGGGGTGCAGCGCCGGCCGCGGTACCCGGAAGTAGCTCTCCGGAGCGAGTCCTTCGATTTCTACCTCTACGAACTTGCCGACCAGCAGCGGGGGTGCGCTTCCGGATTCATCGGTCCCCTCCACCGGAGCCCCCCCGGAAAAGGGATTGGGCACCCGCAGGATTGAGTCGATGGTTCGGGTCTGCCGGTCGATGAAGACCTCGGCCCGGTCGACGTAACCGTCCCAAGCGTAGCTCTTGTCGCCGTATCTGGCGATCGCTCGGGCAGCCACCCGCCGCCTGGAGTCCCCCGCCCGCAGTTTCCAGAGACCTGGAATCAAGCCCGCGTTGGCGTCGGACAGGGGCACCACCACCTCGACCGCGTCGGAAGCGAACAAACGCCCCACAGGTTGGCCGGCGGTGACAAACTGCCCCACATCCAACGACTCGCGGCGAACGTAGCCGCTAAAGGGGGCTCGTACCTCAGTACGGGACAGGGCCAGCCTGGCATCGGCCAACTGGGATTCCACGCGGTCCATGGCCGCTTGAGCCGCCTTTATCTGGGGTTCCCGCAGAGCCAGGGGCCCCGGCTCCCCCGCGGGAGCTCCCGCTTCCTGCTGCTGGCGGGAGTACTGCTCGAATTCGGTGCGGGCGAATGAGGCTTCTTCCTTGGCCACGAAGAGGGCGATCCGGCGAGATTCGAGTTCGGCCTCCACCTGGCTCAGGCGGTGCCGGTAGTCTTCCTTGTCGATGCGGAAGATCGCCTGGCCCGCCCGGATGCGTCCGCCGCTCTGGAAGGCCGGATTCATCCAGACCACCCTTCCGCTGACCAGCGGCGCAATGTCGATCTCGGCGCTGGCCCGCACCGTTCCGGCGCCGTAAACGGGGATGGCCCCGGAACCGGCCACGACCCTGGCTGTCTGCGCAAAGGGGATTTGGGGAGGTGGCTGGCTGCGTTCCGGTTCCGGCGCCAGCGACACCAGGTAATACGCCACGGCGCCGGAGCCGACAAGGATGACAATCGCGACCAAAAAGCCTTTCAGTTTTCTCATGCTGATCCACTCAGTGGGTAGGGATACGGCTGAAAAAAAGTCACTGTGACTCCATGGATGGTGGTTCGCGCCGGTCCCGACCGGCATCCCCGTCACCCGGATAGAACTGTTGGCAGTAGCGTCGATACCTTCCGATCTCGCCGTCGGACCGGCACAGACGCGGGCGGGCCCGGTACCTCTTGTTTCCCCAGATCACCACGTCCTGCAGAACTTCCTGTCTTTGAATGGCCAGCATGATCCTGTTCATGATGCCGGCGCGCAGGTTCGTCGGAATAAACCTCAATCCGACGATCGCCCGCTTGGGGCGACGGATCTCCCGCACCTGGCCGGCCAGAACCAAGTCGATGAATTTGCCGTCGAGGGGCGTCGCCAGCACCCAAAGGCGCGAATCCATGGCAATGGTATGTTCGTGAATATTGACTTGCGAATAACCCAGTCCAAAGACCCAGGTGACGGCCGTGACATCGAATACGAGGTCGGCGACCCCGGCGATCTTCCGGGTCCGTTTGAAGTTGAAGGAGCTCTCGATGAAGGCGCCCTCCACCGATAGCGGCCCGGCCCGGCTCACGTTGCCGTATCCGTGCACATAGCGCAGGTGTGCCAAGTCCACCGCGTTCTCGGTTGTCTCTTGGGGATGACCGGGGAATCGGAGGGTCTTGTATCCCATTTCGCTCCATTCGGGTCCGGTCGGTGGATCCTCGGGAAGGTCCCATTGCGGCGGTCGCCCGTTGTTTCCCCACCAGGCGAAAACCAGGTCGAGCATTGCCCGCGTCTCGAACACCCTGAGCCCGGCGGCCTTGGGGGGCGGGGAAAAGGGTGTGGCGACGCACTGGCCGCCGACATCGAACTCGAAGCCGTGAAACGGGCAGACGAGACGGGAATCGCGCACCATGCCTCCGGCCGCGGGACCCAGGTCGGCGCCCAGGTGGGGGCAGACCGCTTCGGCCACGCAGATGTTGCCCTCTTCGTCGCACCAGGCGACGATCTTTTTGCCCATCCAGGTCTTTTGAATCAGCTTGTCCTTCAGGAGGGAACGTCGGCTGGCGACGAAATACCAACCCTCGGGAAAGGGGTGAAGCAGGTTGGGGTCAGGCTGCTGATCGATCGGTTCTCTTAGCATTTTGCGCCGAGCTCTTGCACATGGACGGCTGCGGCACACGGCGCGCCAAAGGGCTGACGAATTGGTTTTTCCGACGGGTCGTTCATGGTGTCTCGGGATGTTGCACAGATTGTATCGGAAAAAACCACGGCATCAAGCATGGCAGACCCCGGGCCCACCATTGCCGGGCGCAGTATGCGCAAAACCGGGCAGGACCTGCAGGACCCGGAGCGAGCCCATGCCGATCACGACCCTCATGAGAATAGCGTTTCCCCGGACTCCTCTTCGAGACATCCCCCCGGCTTGTGCGGAATCGGGGCAATCCTGGATGGACTTGTTCAAGATGAAATCCGCGTTCCAGGCGAGTCGCCACGGGTCGCCGGCCCGGATGAATTCACCATAAAAACACTATAGCAATCAATAGGATCACATTGAAATCACTAAGGGTAGCTATTTTAGGGCCAGCTTATTGTTCCCGATTGAGTTGGTTGTTCCAGGGGCGGCGGCATCGCCGGTGAAACCGCGGCGCCGTCGTCGCCCCGCCTCTTGGCAAACTTGCCATTTCCGTTGAAAAAATCCCTGACAACCTGAGGGGCGAACGATGGAACTCGAATGGAGAATCTGTGAGAACGGCTGGTGCGACTTGAGAATTGTGAAGCTCGGTTGGAGTTCCGGCAAAGGCGGCGTCTACGTCATCTGGTCCGGGAAAGGCGTGGTATACGTCGGGCAGGGAGATTTCGAGGAAAGGTTCTCGAAGCACAGAAGGGATCCTCAGATCTTGAGGTACGTGGCCAACAAGCGCCTCTACGTCACTTGGGCGGTGGTTGAAAAAGGCTCCAGAAGTGGAGTGGAGAGATTCCTGGCGGATGTTCTCGAACCCCTGGTGGAACACTACCGCCCGGACGATGATCCCATCGACGTCAACTTGCCGCCCTGGCAGGCACAGCTTTACCCTGAAGAGCCTGCTTGACCACCCGGTCCCGCATTTCCGACCGCATGCCGCCCCTGCCTCAATGGCGGTCTTGTGTCTTCGACAATCCGTATCGAGATTCAGCGAACACGAGGTGCGCGCCTGACCGGCCATTGTTCGTGCCAGCAAGCCTGCAAAAGGGCACGAAGTGAGCGCAAGCCGATGGCCCGCTCCGTTGAACTCGGGTAGGCGGAATGGTAGACTGGAGCATGGTTTTTCGTGGCCCGGACCGAGCAATCCGTGTCGGATCCCAGGGTAGATCGGATGAGGCGCGCCGGCCCAAGTGAAGCACCCTGAACAGCATCACGGCTCTCGGCCACCGCCTTCCGTCTCCACGATGCGAGCAAGGGTATCTCAGCAGGCGCCCCGATTCTCGGGAGCCCGATTCCTCGCTGGGTGTCGGTGTTGGGACGATCCCTTCCGCCGGGTTATTCCCTCCATTGCCCTAACCTTTCTGGCGTTCCTCCTTGCCCTCGGGTTCAGAGGGTCCAATTTCGCTCAACTCCTGCGCAATAGCGCCACGGGGCCGATTGAACCGTCTGCCGCCGGTAGCGAACGACCGCTACGCCGGCAACTCCGGAGCAAACCGACTGCCGAAAGTCTACCGGAGCGAGCCGACCACACGGATAGAGGCGCCGACGAAGGGATCGGCCTGCGCTTAGACGACGGCGGGGCCCCGGGAGAGCGCAGCGGCGACGGAGCCTACTTGCCGGCCGGGGAGTAGGAGATGCTCGGGATCTGACTTGGGAAAAGAGTTGTCCACGAAGGGATCCGCCGAGGGTTCGGGAGGAAGGGAGAGTGTCTGTGAAGGGGCAAATGATCAGTCCGACTCTGAATTGGGTGATCTTTAGGTAAATCAAGAGGAATTTGTGTTCATTCGTGTCCATTTGTGGTTCGTCTTTTTTCTCGCCTGCGCCGTGCTGCTGACCGCCGGGTCGGGAACGGGGAGCGCACCGGCTCCCGCGGATCCGGTCGCGGCAAATCGGAGTTTGCAAACGGCGACCGAGGAAGAATCGCCGGGAACCGGTGCGGCGCTATCCGGGGCACCCAACAGCGGCGGCACGGGCCCGCCAGAAAGCCGCGGGCTGGTCACGACGAAGTCGAGCCGCTTCATCGACTACGACACCGACGACGACGGGCTGATTGGAATCTCATCGCTGGCGGAACTCGACGCTGTCCGCCATGACCTGGACGGAGACGGAACCCCTTCCACCGAGGGTGAGACCGCCTACGCTGAGGCCTTTCCGGATGCCGCCGACGGCATGGGCTGCCCCACCACCAACGGGTGCTCGGGCTACGAGCTGGAGGCCGACCTGGATTTCGACACCAACGGGAGCGGACGGGCCGACACGGGCGACACCTACTGGAACGACGGTGAGGGCTGGGTACCCATCGGCGGTGCGGGCAGTACTGGCAGAACGCTCCCACGAGAAGTGACGGCCAGGAGAAACCCGTTTCACGCGACCTTTGAGGGTAATGGACACAGGGATCACGGTGAGCTACACGCCGGGGTCGAGACCGATCCAGGACCTGGTAGGCAACCAGGCGGAGACCTTGAACGACCAGTCCGTCTCCAACACCACGGGGGCTTCCAACACGGCGCCCGGGGTCACGAGTTCGGCGGACTTCACTACCGCCGAGAACCGGACCGAGCGCTGGCGGTTGACGGCGACCGACTCCGACGACGGGGACGAGGTCACGGGCTGGGCGATCTCCGGGGGAGTCGACCGCAGCCGGTTTTGGATCGAGGAGGTCACGGGGGACTTCGGTTTCAGCCAGCCGCCCGACTATGAGACGCCGCTGGACCAGGCGAGTCCGGCCGGTGACAACGAGTACGTGGTGATGGTGAGAGTGACCAGCGGGGCAGGATCGAGGGTGATGACCGCGGAGCAGGAGATCGCGTCACGGTGGAGGACGAGGAAGAGCCTCCGGGAACTCCGGATGCCCCGACCCTGTCTGAAGCGACATTCGAAAGCCTGAGGGTTGAGTGGACCGAACCGGACAACAGAGGCTCAGACATCACGGGCTATCGGGTGGGCTATCGGAAATATGGCGGTGATAATTTCGCCGAAGTTCAGGCGGGAACCGGGCTGTTCTGGACCTTGACGGGGCTGGATGGGAATACGCTCTACGAGGTGCAGGTACAGGCCATCAACGACGAAGGAGCGGGTCCCTGGTCGGGGGACGTTGCGAAACCATGACTTTGTCGGAACTATCAGTCGCCGGACGTTCAGTCTCACCCTGACCCCGAGAACCGACGAGGTGGCAGGCAACTACACGCTGGGGATCCGGATACCGGCCGGAAGTGCTCAATTTTCGGGGCGCAACGAGTCCAACAGGGAGGCAACCCTGCAGATGCGGGTTTTGACTCCGGGAGCGACGGCGCCGGAGCCGATTTCGTCGCTGGACCTGAAGGCGAGTCCCGGCACCCGGTCGGTGAAGCTGAGCTGGAGTCTGCCCTCCGATAACGGAGGCTCAGCCATTGTCCGCTACGAGTACCGGTACGCAGCCGTAGGGGAGGGGTTGGGCCTCTGGAAGAGCGCAGGTGCCGAGGCGCTCGGCGTGACGGTGGGGAATCTGGCCGGCGGCCGGGAGCACGTCTTCGAGGTGCGTGCGGTCAACGGGCTGGGCAAGGGACCGATTGAAACGGTGATGGCGACGCCACTGGCCGGAGGCGGATTCGGCGGCGGAGGCGGTGGGGGAGGTGGCCTGCTGTTTCCTCCGGAGGCGCCGGCAGCCCTGACGGCCCTGCCCGGAGACGGAGCGGTGCGGCTGGAGTGGATCCCGCCCGAAAACAACGGCGGTTCTCCCATCCAGCGCTACGAGTACCGCCTCAAGGAGGGCCGGGGAGAGGTCGGCGAGTGGACCCCCATCCCCGACAGCGCCGTCGACGAGGTCAACGCCTCAGGGTTCACGGTCGGAGGCCTCCTCAACGGCACGGTCTATGCCGTCGAGCTGCGCGCGGTCAACGCCGCCGGCAACGGCCAGGAGTCGGAGCCGGTGGAGGTGAGGATGCCGCTCGATCCTGACTATTGGTCCAACTTCCGGGCCGAGGACCTCGAGGGGGTGGAGTTGACGCTGGAGGCCTTTATCCTGGAGGGGGACTCGCGGGACCGGCAGTTGCGATTCGGGGAGGGGTTGCGGTTCGAGGAAGACGAGCTGGATGGGGAAGGCGAAGTGACGGCCGCCGAGATGGGCAGTTACGGGTACCGCTACACGAGCCGGACGACGGGGGATCTGGG
>JAPOZE010000485.1:2730-6816 GCA_026706225.1 Acidobacteriota bacterium | reverse complement strand
GTCCATAGCCATGGTGTTGTGGGGCATCGACAACATCAAGAAAGAGGGAGAAGCCGTGGCCCAGGTGCTGTGGCTGCTGGGGGTGCGGCCGGTGCGGGACGGGCTCAACCGGGTGACCGAGGTGGAGGCCATTCCCCTGGAGAAGCTCGGACGGCCCAGAATTGACGTGGTCATGACCGTTTCGGGTATCTTTCGGGACCTGTTCGCCTCCACCATGGAGCTGCTGGACCGCGCCGTCAAGCGGGTGGCCGCCCTGGAGGAGCCCCCCGAGCGGAACTTCGTCCGCAAGCACGTCCGGCAGCAGATGGCCCGGAATCGGTCCACCTTCGAGGAAGCGGCGACCCGCGTGTTCTCCAACGCCGCCGGGAACTACGGCACCAACGTCAATTTCATGGTGCTGCAGAGCCAGTGGGAGGACGCCAGGGAACTGGGAGACCTCTTTGTCAAGCGCAAGTGCTTCGCCTACGGGCGCGACGCCCGGGGCCGGCCCCTGGAGGGGAAAGAGGCCCGGGCCCTGCTGGACGGCGCACTCTCGCGGGTGGAGGCCAGCTATCAGAACATCGACAGCACCGAGGTGGGCATTTCCGACGTGGATCACTACTTCGAATACCTGGGAGGGGTGACCAAGGCCGTGGAGGAACGGTCCGGCAAGCGGCCTCAGGTCTACCTGTCCGACTCGCTCACCCCCCACTCAAGGGTTCGCACGCTTCAGGAAACACTGCAACTGGAGAGCCGCACCAAGGTCCTGAATCCCAAGTGGTACGAGGGCATGCTCAAGCACGGCTTCAGCGGCGTGGCCGAGATCGAGCACCAGCTCACCAACACCTTCGGGTGGTCGGCCACCGCCGATGCCGTCGAGGACTGGATCTACGACGAGGTGGCCGAGACCTTCGTGCTGGACTCGCAGATGCTCCAGCGGTTGCAGAACCTCAATCCCCACTCGGCCCAGACCCTGGTGGGCCGGCTGCTGGAAGCCTCCGGACGGGGGTTCTGGACGGCCAGGCCCGAGGTGTTGCGCCGCTTGCGGGAAGTGTTCGCCGGGCTGGAGGATGCCCTGGAAGGAGTCGCTCCGTGAAGGATTCAGCTCCGAATCCCGTCCGGGTGGTGGTGTTCTACGTGGGCTCCAGCATCCTGGCTCCGTTGCGCCGGGCCGAAAGCGAGATCCGGGAGCATGGACTGGAACTGCGCCTGGCCGCCCACAACGGCGGGGCCGCCTGGTCGGAGCCCGAGTGGGAGGCGGCCCCGGCGAGGTCCGCCAGGGCCGACCTGGTGCTGGTCATGCACCTGACCGATTCGGACAACAGCCGGCGCCTGCTGGAAGCCTTGGACCGCTACCGTCATCGCCACCACGCCGTGATCGTGTTCAATTGCCTGGCCGACCTGATGGGCCGGACCCGCATGGGCAAGCTGGACCTGGGGCGCCTGATGGCCACCCTCAAGCGCTCGGGCCGCGGCGCCCGGCAGCCGGCATCGAGCCTGAGCCTGGCTCACCGCCTGGGAACCTGGATGTCGGAGCTGATGTCCCGGCGGGCCGCCTCCCGCTCGGGGAGCGGCGCCGGCTCCCGTGGCGGGCGCTTCGGTTCCTACCACAAGCTGGCGGCGCGTCTGCCCGGGATCCTGAAGTTTGTTCCCGGCGCCGGCCAACTGAGGGACATCAAGCACTACCTCATTCTCTACTGCCACTTCCTGCAGCCTACTCCCAAGAACATTCGCTCCATGCTGCTGCACGCCGTCAAGCACTACGTGCCGGGCCACGCCACCCTGGCGGCGCCCGACCCCCCCGAGGTGCGGCCCTCCACCGGGCTCTACCACCCGCTGGCGCCCGATCTGTTCGAAAGCTTCAGCGCCTACCGGGACTGGTACCGGGCGGCCACCGGGCGCGGCCTGGATCCCCGGACCACCGTGGGGCTGCTGCTGATGCGTCCCCAGATCGTGGGAGAGGCCCGGCGGCACTACGACGGGCTCATTGGGGCCATCGAGGCGGAGGGACTGTCGGTGGTGGCGGCCATCTCCACCTTCATGGACAACCGGGAAGCCTGCCGCGCCTACTTTCTGGAAGAGGCCGACGGCGCCGGAACGCCCGCTGCAGGTGACGGTGAGGGACGTCCACGTCCGCGGGTCAGCCAGATCGTCTCGCTGACCGGGTTCAGCTTCGTGGGAGGTCCGGTGATGAACGACACCGAGGCCTCGGTGTCGTTTCTCCGTGAGCTCGGCGTTCCCTTCCGCTCCCTGGTCTCGCTGGACCTGCAGACCATCGAGAACTGGGAGCAGAGCCGGGTGGGTCTCAATCCGGTGCAGACCGCCATGCAGGTGGCCATCCCCGAGCTGGACGGAGCCACCGAGTCCCGCCTGTTCGGGGGCGTGCGCCACAAGAGCCGCCAGCCCGAACCGCTGAGGGAGCGCTGCCGGCTCATTGCCGCCCGGCTGGCGGGCTGGAACCGCCTGCAGACCGCCCCCCGCCACACCCTCAAGCTGGCCCTGGTGATCTTCTGCTTTCCCCCCAACAAGGGGAACCTGGGCACCGCCGCCGACCTGGACGTCTTCGCCAGCCTGCTGGAGGTGTTGACCCGGCTCCGGGCCGAGGGATACGACATTCCGCGTTTGCAGGACCCGGAGGATCTTCGCCGCCGGATTCTGGAGGGCAACTCCCGGGCCTGGGGGACGGTGGCCAACGTGGCCTACCGGATGCCGGTGGAGGAGTACCGGGACCTCTGTCCCCACGTGGCGGAGATCGAGCGGGAGTGGGGTCCGGCCCCGGGTGTCCTCAACGCATCCGGCAGGGACCTGATGATTCTGGGCGCCCGGCTGGGAAACGCCTTCATCGGCGTCCAGCCCGGCTTCGGCTACGAGGGCGATCCCATGCGGATGCTGGCGGCGCAGGGAGGTACTCCCCACCACGGCTTCATGGCCCTCTACAGCTACCTGCAGAAGGTCTATGGGGCCGACGCCGTCATCCACGTGGGCACCCACGGGGCGGCCGAATTCATGCCGGGCAAGCAGGTCGGACTCTCCTCCGGATGCTGGCCCGACCGCCTCCTGGGAGCCATGCCCCATCTCTATATCTACAGCGTCAACAATCCTTCCGAAGGCACCATCGCCAAGCGCCGCACCAGCGCCGAGCTGGTCTCCTACCTCACGCCGCCCCTGGAAAACGCCGGCCTCTACAAGGGCCTGGTGAGCATGAAGGAGCTTCTCACCGCCTACCGCAGCACCCCCAGCGAGTCCGAGAAGCGGCAACTCTTCGCCTCCATCGAGGAGCAGTCCCGGGCTTTGAACCTGTCGTGATCCTCGAAGGACACGAAGGACGACGAAGGGCCACCAAGCGTGACGCCTCTGCTGCATCGGCAGGACGGCGGCCCGGCAACCCGGCGCGCCCCCTCGAGGAGCAAGAGTGACGGGAGGAGGCACCCCACCCGGGAGCGCGGGCGTCTCGCCCGCATGCTGTGCCGTTGCGTGCCGCTCAGTTTCCCTGCAATGGGGCAGCCGGCCATCCTGCCAAGCCCTATTCACGCCCGTCCGGGGATTCCCTTCGTGTCACTTCTTCATGTCCCGTCGTGGACCCCTTCGTGTGACTTCGTGGATATCTTTTTTTCTTTTGGGCACCACGTCGCGGACCCGCTTGGTGGGAGTAGGAGAAGGTGGTATTCTGCGGGCTCTTTCGGCCCCATCTTGATCTTCAGGGAGCGTGACGCCCATGGCCACCATGGAGAGAATTTCCGAGAACCTCTACCGCTTCACCGACACCTGCAACGTCTACGTCGTCAAGGACGGCGCCTCGGCGCTGCTGATCGACGCCGGCTCAGGGGCCGTGCTGGACTCCCTGGCGGAGATCGGCTGCACCAGGGTGGAGTGGGTGCTCCACACCCACCACCACCGCGATCAGTGCTGGGGCGATCCCAGGCTGATCGAGGCGGGAGCCAGGCTGGCGGTCCCCCAGTACGAGCGCCATCTCTTCGAGAAGGCCGAGCTGTTCTGGCAGACCCGCCGGGTCTACGACAACTACGACGACCGCAACAACTTCCTGACGGTGGCGCAGGATCTTCCCGTCTCCGCCACCCTGAACGACTACGAGGAATTTGCCTGGCG
>JAPOZE010000485.1:0-2720 GCA_026706225.1 Acidobacteriota bacterium | reverse complement strand
TACCAGCCGGCCGGCATGCACCATGCGGTGTACATCCAACTCGTACTCAGGGCTCGGTGGTGCTGCTGGCCCGGATCGACGGGCGGCTGGTGGTTTTCAGCGGAGACCTGATGGTGGAAGGGGGCAAGCTCTACCAGCTCCACGCCATGGAGTACACCTACGGAGACATGACCGGCGCCCTCTTCACCCTGCAGTCCATCCAGGCCTTGAGGGACGCGCTCAGCGGGGAGGTGGTGGGAGGGCGCACCCACTCCGTCCCGGGCACGCCCCTGGGACTACCCTCCCACGGCGGGCCGATCGAAGATCCCCTGGGCGACATCGACCGACTGGAGAAGTCCCTGGTCCAACTGGTCTCGCTGGGGCGTGGCATGCGGGTCGGCGGGAGAGAGAGCATTCCCGAGATGCTCTACCTGCCCGAGCCCCGGTTCGTGGAGCTTTCCAAGCATCTCCTCTGGGGGGGCTCCTGGACCTGTTCCTTCTTCTACGTGATCCTCTCCGATTCGGGGAAGGCGCTGTTCGTCGACTACGGCCACGCCTTTCATCCCCACATGCACACCTTCGCCGACCACAACGGGCTGGAGGTCATGCGGTTCATCGAGCACCATCTCAAGCAGCTCCGCAAGGAGTACGGCGTGCACACCCTGGACCTGGTGATTCCCACCCATATCCACGACGACCACACCTGCGGCATCCCCCACCTGCAGCAGTTCTACGGCACCCGCTGCTGGGCCCTGGATGCGGTGGCGCAGGTTCTGGCCGAACCGGCCGCCTGGAGCTCCACTCCCTGCACCTTCCACAAGCCCATCCGCATCGACCGGACCCTCAGCGACCGGGAGCGCTTCGACTGGGAGGAGTACACCTTCGACATCCACTTCGCCCCCGGCCAGACCGAGTACCACTCGGTCCTGAGCGGGGAGATCGACGGCCAGTGGGTGGCCTTCACCGGGGACAACTACTTCCTGCAGGAAGTGCTGGTGAGCGGCAAGGTGGAGATCAGGCCCTACCAGACCACGGTGCTGCGCAACAGCTTTCAGCTCGACATGCACCAGCGCTGCATCGAGGTCATGAACCAGGTGGCCCCCGACCTGATCTGTCCCGGCCACATCGGAGTCTGGAAGTGCGACCCCTCGCTGCTGCGGGAGTACTCGGACTTCATTCACCGCAAGGAGCGGGTCTTCCGGAAGCTGGTGGCCGAACCCAGCGACAGCTACATCGACCTGTTCTGGGCGCGGATGCTGCCCTACCTGTCCGAGGTCAAGCCCGGGCAGTCCCTGGAATACCGGCTGCTGCTCCGCAACAACCTGGAAACCGAAGCCACCTTCCAGGCGCGCCTGCTGCCACCGGACGGATGGAGCTCCGGCAGCGAGTTCGCCGAACTCACCTTGCGGGCCGGGGGGAAGGGCGAGATCCACCTGGCCGCCACCGCCCCCGAGGCCGCCGACGGGGTGCGCCGCCTGATGACCGCCGAGATCGCCGTAGACGGCGTCTCCCAGGGACCGGTGGCGGAAGCCCTGGTGACGGTGGCGGAGTGAGGTCGGGCGCTAGTCGGTCTCGATGGTGACCCGGGTCTTGACCGAGTTGGCGATGAAGCACTGCCGGTGGGCCATGTCGTGCATCTGGCGGAGCTGTTCCGGAGACGGCGCCTGCTCCCCGCCGAAGACGATTTTGGGCTTCAGCGTGACCCGGGTCAGGGCGAAGCGACCCTCGGCGTCCCGTTCCAGGTAGCCCACCGGCCGGTCGCTGTAGGCATCCACCACGAAGCGCCGCTTGGCCGCGATGGCCAGGAAGGTCAACAGGTGGCAGCTCGAAAGGGCTGCGACGAGGGCCTCTTCCGGGTCCACGCAGGTCGGGTTTCCCAGAAAGCCCGGGGAAGCCGAAGCCGGCACCTCGGCCCCTCCATCGAAAACCCACCGGTGGTCCCGGTTGTAGCTCTGATAGGTAAAATCGGCGGATTCACGCTGCCACTGCAGCTCGACATGATGTTGGGACATGGGAGGAATCCTTAGTCTTTGAGTATGAAGGGGCGCTCATACGCACCTGATTCCTATGCTAGCACGCAATCATCCATGGGACCGGTCGTGGTACAATGCCTATAGCTCCCTCAGGTAGTGTTCAAGTCGAAAGCAAGTGCGAAATTTCGACCGGAAATCTTGGGAATGAGTGTGTAGGAAGGAGCGAAGCCGATATGGAAACCACCACGTCCATTGTCCAGTTGGGGGGGCTTGCAGCCATCTTTCTGTTTCTTTGGAAACTTCACGCCGATATCGTGGGGCTTTCGGAACGCCTGGCCAGAATCGAGGGCTGGATCCAGGGTCGATTCAACCAGGATGACGGAGACGGCCGAACCTAAGGGATCGGCCCAATCAAGCCGAGCCTTCGAAACCGCACCGCACAAGTGATTGCCACCGCTGCGACTCAGCCCGAAGCTCTACCCTCCGGCTTGACTGCGGGCTACGCCCTTGTCACGCCGACTCCCTCCTTGAGTGGGAGCCGAGCCTCCAGGCGAAGGCTGATGCGGAGGGGGGCTCGCCCACGTATACCCGTGCCTCCCCAGCCAACACCACCGCCCAAGCCCGCCTCCCCCCTGACAATTCCGCTCCTTCCACCCCTCATTTTTAGACCAATCTAATAAATTCCCAAGGACCTCTTGCCAACCTGAAAAGAACACATTGGAGGCTTGCGGAGGGTATCTTTTTCGGTTAATCTAAATTGAATCGAGG
>JAPOZE010000068.1 GCA_026706225.1 Acidobacteriota bacterium | reverse complement strand
GCTCGATTCTCGCGTTTTTTCATAACGAACTGCTCAAACCCATGGCTTGACCAAGTATCCGTTCTTTCTACCCATGTTTTCCCTACGATTGCGTTGCCCTCTTTATCCTCACCAATTTGCCCTGGTGCCAGGGACTTCCAAAACCCATTAGTCGCAAACTTTAAATCTGGAGGGACAATCGTTCTTTTTTCACTTAGTGAAACGTCTGAAATGCTTTCGAGACAAAAAACCTTTCTAGAAAACCAGACGGATTTAGGACCTAGATCACGAATCACCTTTTTCACCTTAGTAGAAGGTCGACGTGTGTGTAACTCAGTGGAAAATGTTGTATGGTTTACCCGATCTTGTTCTGCGATAAAAAAAACCGGAAGAAACATTAGAGTCACCAGTGAGCCAAACAACGGATCATATCGTTTCAATGTTTCAGACGAAAACTGTAATGATTGTTTTCGTCCTGATTGCGTTAAATTCTCCTGGAAAATTGTGGGATCATCGCTGGCGACTATGTAATCGGGGCCAATATCCTGATGTAGATATCTAACAAAGTAGCGACGGCTTTTTAAATCGAACCTGACGAGTCCGATAACTCTCGAAAATCCAGGCAGTTCCTTCAAATATCTATCCGAAATTGAAAAAGTTGTATCACTTTTGAAATCCTCTTTTCGGGCTGATAAAGGATTCGAGAAGTAATCAGAAATCTTCGCATCAGAAGGAGTGGGGGGGGTTTCGCCACAAAGAGCAATCATAGAAACCTCAGTGGAGTGGCGCACTATAGACACACCTGTTATTACAAGTTCAGAATCCTGAGTGTTAAGTTTAAAATCCTCCGCCGGCGCGACCATGTTGTATGAATAGATTACACCTTCTGTAACCGTATCTGTGAGGATCATCGGATCCTCTGCAATGCCCCCTGATGTATACCAATCAATATAGTCATATAAACGAAGAAGGTGGTCCCGCTCCTCCCGAAGGTCGAACATGAAGAAATCATAAGAAAACGTTAAAAAGCTTTCAACGACGTTAAACGATGAAGGAAATGAATGAGGGCCATGCTTAATAATCCTTGATGCATACTCTAGAAAAAAAACCCTCAAGATATTTGCTATTGGAAATTCCGTTCCCCCTTTCAATCGTGAAAATATGAAGCTTGGAAGTTTTTCATTTAAGGCTTTTAACCACAGACGGAAGGCAATATCTCCCTCTGCAGATATTTCCGCTCGACAACCAAGAGTATCGTGAAGTGGATGGGAAGGCGGGGGTGGAAACAAAGAACTGAGTTGCTCCATACGTTTCTCAAACGGAGTTGGAGGTGTCAGGATAGTTGTAGAACGGTTCATCGTTTTTGGAACCCCCATTTACTGATCTTCTCGAATATCCGGTGTTTAGGTACAAAAAGGCACCTTTTGCCCCCTTGGTCAAGACCCTTTTTCACCGAATCTTAGGCAAGGAACTCCACGAAGGGAAATTCCCAGTCCTTTCGACAGAGGTCGCAATACGGTTTTGTATGAAACCGGAGCCGGACAAAGCCGGGGGCTTCTTTACCCGTTGCGGTAACCCCACCCCTCAGCCGACTTAAGGGCTGGTGAGGGGGGCAGGTTTGGGGGCGAACTCCAACAGCCACTGGTGGTATGCCTTCAGGAGGCATACCGTGGCCGGACCCCAGAACCCGGCTTTTCTGCGGGGTCTCCCCTGCCTTGTTGCTCATCCACAATTGCCTAGCCTGAAAGCGACAAACTCGAACTGCTCGTATTTTCTTGACAAACAACTCTTTCAAGACCCCCGACCACCACGAGACAACCCAACCGTGCCATCCGTTCGCGTACGCATAGCCCCCTCGCCGACCGGAGCCCCCCATGTCGGCACCGCCTACATCGCCCTGTTCAACATGGCCTTCGCCCGCCGCCAGGGCGGCCAGCTGTTGCTGCGCATAGAGGACACCGACCGGACGCGCTCCTCCCGCGAGCACGAGAGTCGCCTGATGGAGGCGCTGCGCTGGGCCGGCATTGAGTGGCAGGAAGGCCCCGACGTCGGCGGCCCGCACGGACCCTACCGGCAGAGCGAGCGCATCGGGATCTACTCGGAGTACGCCAAGCAGCTCGTCGACCAGGGCTGCGCCTACTACTCCTTCACGACCCCCGAAGAGTTGGCCGCCTGGCGGAAGCGCAAGGACTCGGACGAGCCGGCTCCGTACCACGCAGAGCGCGACCAGTCCACCGAATCGGCCCGGAAGCGGATCGACGCCGGGACTCCGCACGTGATCCGCATGAAAACCCCGCGCGAGGGATCGGTAACGGTCACCGACACGCTGCGCGGCGAGATCCCGTTCGACCTGGCCGGCCTCGACGACCAGGTGCTGCTGAAGTCGGACGGATTCCCCACCTATCACCTCGCCGTCGTCGTCGACGATCACCTGATGGAGATCAGCCACGTCATCCGCGGCGAGGAGTGGATTCCGTCGACGCCGAAACACCTGCTGCTCTACGACTGGCTGGGCTGGGCCCCTCCGGAGCACACCCACCTGCCGCTGCTGCTCAACCCGGACCGCTCCAAGATGTCGAAGCGCCGGAACCCGACCTCCATCGACTTCTACCGCCGCGCCGGGTACCTGCCGGAGGCCCTGCTCAACTACCTGGCGCTGATGGCCTACCCGCCGGGGGAGGGGGGCGAGGAGAAGTTCCCGCTGTCCGGGTTGGTCGGCCGCTTCGACCTCGGGCGGGTCAACCTCGGCGGCTCGGTGTTCGACCTCGAGAAGCTGAGCTGGCTCAACGGCCGCTACATCCGCGAGGACCTCAGCGCCGGCCAGCTGCTGGACAAGCTGAAGGAATGGGCCCTGAACGACGGTTTCCTCGGCGAGATGATCCCCCTGATGCAGCCGCGCATGCAGACCCTCGGCGATTTCATGCCGGCCTGCTCCTTCTTCTTTGCCCGCGAGGTGGAGCCGACCGCGGAGGATCTCGTGCCCAAGAAGCGGGAGCCCGCGGAGGCGGCGCAGATGCTGCTGACCGCGGTCTGGGCGCTTCAGGAGGTCTCGCCCTGGGAGGTCTCCGGGGTCGAGGCGGCGGTCCAGCGGGTGAGCTCGTTCTGGGAGTGGCCGGTGCGCGAGGTGACCCGGCCGATGTTCGCCGCGCTCATGGGACGGCCGGTCGGGCCGCCGCTCTACGAGTCGATCGTCCTGCTCGACATCGACCTGACGCGGGCGCGGCTGCAGGCCGCGGTCGGGGTGCTCGGGGGGGTCTCCAGGAAGAAGGAGCGGGCCCTGGAGAAGGAGTGGTCCTCCCGGGCCGGAGCTAGCCCCGGTCACTTCCGCTTCTTCTTTCTGGTTCGGGGTCAGGCAGAAGAATTTCCTTCCGTTCCGATGTGGTTCTTCGACAAAGCGATAGAGTTCAGATGGGTGGCGCTCCTGTCTCTGACGGCAGCCATCGGCATGACCGCCAGCGCCAACGCGGAAGAAGGGATGGACCGGGACGACCTTTCCGGCGTCCTCCAAGAGGAGCCTCCGGTGAAGATCGAAGTGGATGTCGCGCCGACGGAGCCTCACCGCGGAACGACGCTGGCATCCTCACTCGAGCCGGTGGTGCACACCCTCGGACGGACCGGGTGGACGCCCGCGCGCATCCAGGGTGTGCTGGGGCATTCGTTCCATTTCCAGATGGCCGAGGGTGGGGCCGTTGTCTACCACGACAACCTCGATTGGAGCCTGGGCCTGAAGGTGCTGCCGGAGATGGCGGAGTACCGCAACTACGAGGCCACCAGGGAAAACTCCGGGGAGGAGCGGGCGGCCGCGGTGCGGGAGGCGAGGGACGCCGTCCGGGCGAGCCTGGATCGGGGCGTCCCCGCGATGGTCTGGAACCCGAGGACGGCCGCGCAGAGAGAAGCCGGACACCCCGGCGGCCGCGGGGTGTGCTGGGGGATCATCGTCGGCTACGACGAGGCGCAGGAGACCTACTCGATCCGCCATCCCTTCGTGTGGCAGGGGGATTACGCGGTCCGCTGGGACGAGGTGGGGGAGTGGATGGGGGCCGAGTGGTTCAGCGTGATGGTCTTCGAGGGGGCGAAGAGCGCCGACGACCGGGAGCTGCATCGCATGGCGCTCCAGAACGCCGTCTCCTTCGCGGAGGGAACACGCCTCGGCAAGCACAAGTGGGCCCAGGGGTTCGACGCCTACGAGTTGTGGCTGGATGCGTTCGCGTCCGCGGACCCGCCTGATTTCACGCACTATCACGCCCGAATCCTGAGCTGGCGGCGGGAGCTGGCGGCCCAGTATCTCCGGGATCTGGCGGGGATTTTCGAGGCGGCGCGGGAGCCGCTCGAGGCGGCGGCAGGCCACTACGGCCGCGGGCATGCATCGCTGGCCGACCTGTCGTTGCTGGTCGATGCGGCGCTGACGCGCGGGTTCACGGAGGATGACCGCGCCGAGGCGGGCCGTCTGTTGCGGCAGGCGCTCGAGGCGGACCGCGCCGCAGTGGATGGGATTCGCAGGGCACTTGCCCTGCTCGACGAGTACTGAGGACCTGCGACCCTGGAAGGGATGGTCTTCCCGGGGCGGGAGTTACCGGTTACTTCCTGCCAATCCGGCCTCCGAACCGCGCAACGTTGGGCGAGGGACCGAACGGCCCGAAGCCGGGGGCACGGGGTTAGGCGAAGGAGCCTGGCTGCCTCGTGCGTGTCGGTAAAACGTAAATCCCAACCGCCCTCATTTTTGAATCACCTGTCGATAGGTGGACCCTGAGAGCCGACCCATCAAACACCTACGGGAATATCTAACTCAACGATTTCCATATTCATCCTGTGCAAGCCATCCGGGAGAGCGTCGCCATGCTCCCTACAGGATTCGATTAGTTTTCTTGCCACGTCTTGAGCAATTTCAACCGTTTCAGCCACTGTTCGCCCTTGGGCTACCAAGCCGGCGAAATCCTCTGAGGTAGCCAGATACTGATCGTTTTCTACACGTCTGATTTGAAGATGCAGCCGGTATTCCTCCGACATTTTCTACTCTCGTTTGAGCGATGCTCAATGTGAGGTGGATTTTCTCTGCGCTTTCGCCTGACGTTATGCCGGTTTGCGAACCGGGAAGCGGTTGCCGAAGGCCAAAGCGCCAAAGCGTCGATGATGAATCGCAAACCGACTTAAGAAACTGGTAGAGGATGAGCTTCTTCTGCTTCTACGAGCTCCTCAGCGTACTCAAGGGCTGCCCGTACATCCGCCTCTACAATGCCATATTCCTCACAGACTTCATCTGGGGTTGCTCCACCTGCAAGGCTCCCGATAATTCGGTGCACTGGCACTCGGGTCCCCCGCACCACAGGCTTGCCATGACGGATCGAAGGATCGATCATGATTCGTTCATTCATTCTATGACCGCCATTCTTTTACTTCACGCATACGAAACATGACTCCCATTTTCACATAACGTTCTCGCCGTGCCCGAACCGCGAAGCGGTTGGGCGAAGGGCCCTATTGCCCGAAGCCGGGCACGGACGTGTTATGTGCCCGTTGCTTGCCCTCTCGGTACGATCAGTGCGGGTTCCTTAGGCTTCCTCTGCGTATTCCTCAAGCACTGCGTCCGACAGATAGGAAAGGTGCTGCTCGTCAGATACTTCTCTCACGCTATCGTAAGAGATAAAGGAACAGATCTCCGACAGCGGAGCACGTTCGAGTAATGAAAAGACCGGCCGCTGAATTTCTTGCAGAACCTTCTCCTTTCGACCGTACGGGGCAACAATGTGAAGGCGGATGTCCATGTTTGGCTGAAGTGCCAGCAAGTCGGCCATTCGGAGTATCCCGGAATAAATCGCTGTTGAGTGTTCAACTTCGAAGGCCCTGACAATTGATCTACGCCGCAACCAAAGTACATCAATTTGTTCAATTGTCTTCAAGGTGGTTTCGTCGTAATTCAGTGGCAGTGCATCCAACAACACTCCCTCGTCTGGCGCCCACTCCTGGATAATATTGGAGCGATCGCTACGTGGAAGCCAGACTGTGAATCCCATGGCCTCCCCAATCCGAGCTAGGAGTGCCTGTATCTGATAGGATTCACGAATAGTTTGTTCATCTCGCGCGTCTTCCTCTGACTCGTCCTCCTGAGGTACGGAGACAGAAACCACCTTGTCTTCCCGCCGGATTCTCTGTCCAACCAGCTTCCGGTAGTGTTCCTCGTCCAATTCGTATGTGTGTCCACCTATTTTCTGGCGTTCCAGCAACTCTTCTAAGAACCGGCCGTCTTCCTCGGATAGAGGATTAAGGCTGTTTCGCATTTTGCCGGTCCAATGCGAGCTGTTCTTTTCGTAGCTCTGAGTGAATGAAAGAGCCTCCCAAACGTGGTCCTCGTGAATCGGGACAGCCTTCTCCTTGGGCAGCCAAACCTGCGGTTTTACACGAAATCGGATCACGAAGGGGTCATCCTCAGGATAGAATAGAGGCGTGTTACCCTCGAAGTATTCGCTTGTGACCTCCAGGATACCCACCCAGCGGGAAAGCTTGGTTACGTAGCAAACAAGCTTGTCACCACGCCCGATCTGGCTCGCGGCGTTCTTCTGGCGTGGTCTGAACCCGGAGATGCTCTGATCTGATTGGGTAAAAGCCTCGTATGTCTCAGGCGAAAAGAGATCGGTGTAATAAGCCATATTGATACTCGTGTGGTGGTTTCAGAGCTGTTGAATCATTCTCGAAACGAATGACAAAAAAGCTGCAATGGCACATAACTACCGATTAACGATCGGCGTTCACTTCGAGTTGGACCCCCCTCGTGCTGCTGAATCCGGCTGATGACCTCGAACAGGTTGCGGGTGTGGGGATTGCCGGACGGTCCGAACATGCGCATCAG
>JAPOZE010000452.1 GCA_026706225.1 Acidobacteriota bacterium | reverse complement strand
AGGCGATCCTTTGGGATCGATCGTGACCTCACGGCAGGACCTGCACTCTCCTGACTACAAGCCGTAGCCAGTGCAGAAACCGTTGCCAACTCTTTCAAAAAGACTCTTCGATTCTCCAATTCGTTCCTCCTCTGAAGATCCTTACTGTCAGCCGTGGTTCGCCGGCCGGCATCAAACCCTCGGCAAAAATCCAATGGCGGCATCCTGGAGTGCGGAAGCCTGTCCTCCGCTCGTCAACGCAGCGTTCCAGGTTCCTTATTTGCAGCACATGGCTGGTTCTCACTCGAGTCTGAATCACGACTGCTGACGGACGGCACTCAGAAAACAATTCATCAACCTAAGCGAGTACTAGACCCGCTCGATCTTGACTTCCAATAGATAGATTCGGCTGCGCTCGCCGGAATTGGGAGGAACCGGCTCCCAGCCGAACGGAGTCCGGTCGTAAACCAGGAAAACCCGGTTCGGAGAGACCTCGATCAAATCGATGTACGCCGATGTCTGTTTCGCATTCATCTGAAAGGAACTTGGAACCGTTCGATTATGATGAGCCATGAGGTTGACGGATTCCCACTTCCGGCCACGGGAATCGCCGGAAATCCACAAGAAGAGTCCCGGCCGACCCGTTACGAGCGCCAAAGCACCATTGGCCAGCCGAAGCAATTGGGGGGCAACACTGAATGCCGGCAGCCGGTCTACCTGAGACCAGTTCTTTCCCCCGTCACCGCTGTAGGCGCGCGCCAACTTCTGATCTTTTCCGGTACCGACTCGGCTCACACACATCAGGTCCCCGTCAGCCAGTTGCACGAGGCAGGGCTCGTCGAAGCCCTCCTTGGCATCGGGTACGGAGTCGGGTCCAGCGATTGTGGACAGATAACGCCAGTGACGCCCTCCATCGTCCGAGGCCACCGCGACGGTACCCCACCGGGCGTCACCCTCGAACCGCACGGAGATCGTAGCGACGAATTGGTCCAGTTCCAGAATATCGCTGAACCAGTTGATTCGGGCCCACCAGGTGCGACTCTCCCGGGGCCAGGGTTCGACATCACGCGGCAGTCCTTCCACCACAGCCCCCCACGGCTCGACCAAATAGCGCTTCCCTCCCCGATCGTATGTCCATCGGTGTGCGGAAAAGCGGCGGGACTGTCCGGCGGGATCCGGTTTCAAGTAGGTCGACGTGCCGATGATCCGGCCGTCGCGCAGACTGATCCTGGGCTCGCCGCAGCCGTTGTGAAATCCATTCACATCGTAAGCAAAATCAAAGTTCAGCCCCTCGTCGGTGGAAACGTAAACCGCCTGAGTGTTGGTGAGATTGGTATTGACATCCGCGTTCAAGGAGTGATTGAGCATCAACTCACCAGTCGAAAACTTCTCCAGGCCCGGATACCAGCAATGTCCGGAGGTCGTTTCGGCCACTACCCGCGGCTGACCCAGCCGCAGGTGGAAATCTCCGATCTGAATCTCCTTTCGCACCGTGGTGAAGCTCCTGGTTGAGGTCGCAGACAGTCCCGCGACACCAAGGGCGGCCAGATGGCTTGATCCAGCCTGAATGAAGTCGCGGCGGCTGGGCTGCTCTTCCAGGTTTCTCAGATTCCGGTTCTTCCTTGTGGAGTCCACTGTTCCCTCCTATGCGAGAAATTCAAAGGCTCTTTGATCTTTTTGAATCAACTGTTGTGGAATCCCTTTTCGGGTTCAACTTGGTGGCCGCTTCCTGAATTGACGGTGCTTCAGTCGAACCAGCACAGCGGAATTTTTCCCGCATCCATCTCGGTTCTTCACTGTCCCAGCACCAAGTAAGAAATCAGCAGCCAGGGCAGCAGGGCTACACCGCTCCACATGAGATTCGTCTTCCACCCTTTCCCGCGCGTCGGAAGCATGCTCATGAGCGGGCCAAAAATCAGGCCCGCCAGCAAGGAAACGACGGCAATCCATTGGAAGCTCACACCCGGCTGGCCGGTCAACACGTCCCAGAAGGCGATCAGAGCGCCTGCCAAAAAACTGTAAATGGCTCCAAACGCCGCCCCAAAAGGGGTGGCAAAGGATACGAACAAGGCCAGAAAAAAGAGAATGAACAGGGGGACGAGAAAGAGGTAGTTGGTCTTGACTGCCACCTCCTGGATATTACCGGGCACCTTATCGATGACCGAGCTGATCAAGACCACGGCTACTCCAATGCCTACGGTGAGATAGCGCGCTGTCGCCAGCTGATGTCTTTCCGTGTCTCTCTTGGACCGATTGAGAAAGTCCACCATGATGACCGTAGAAACAGAGTTGATCCCAGAATCAAGACTGGACATCACGGCAGCAAACATTGCCACAATCACCAATCCGGCCAAGCCGATTGGGAGATAGTTTGCAACGTAGTGCGGAAATATGTAGTCGGCATCTTCAATCAGACTTTGACCGTCGGGAATGAGGTGCGGATTCACACTGAAAAAGCCAAGCAGCGCAAATCCGACTAACGCCAGGACCACGGTAATGAAGATGCCGGCCACGGAGTTGACCAAGAAAGCGCGTCGTGCCGCCGTGGCGTCTCGGGTGGCCAGATAGCGTTGAATCGCCAGTTGGTCGGATCCCGCCGTACAGATCCAGTAGATCAGGCTGTTCAGAAAGGCGCCCACAACAGTGGCGCGTACTGCCGGGTCCAAGGAGAAAAAGGGCTGAACGTCCCAGTTGGGGGCCCAAGACGTTGGAAACCAGGCATAAAAGCTGCCCAGCTCACGATTGATCAACGCAATCGTGAGAACCGCTCCCCCGAAAAGAATGAAGAACTGGGTCACGTCGGTGATCACCACGGCACGCAGGCCGCCCAGTGCCGTGTAGATCACGGTGACGAATCCAGCCACGATCACGATATAAGGGAGAGTTTCCAGAGGCCAACCCAAGACGACGACCATGACTCTTCCGGTGAGGTAGATCATCAGCGCCATCCATACGAGCCGGGTGACAATGAAAATGAACGACCCCAACAATCGGATCCGGGTTCCGAGCCGGCCTTCCAGGATCTCGTAGGCGCTGGTGACGGGCAGACGCACGAGGTACGGAATCAGGCCGTAGCCGACGATGACATAGATGAGCGGAATCATGGCCACACTGGCGAGAACTACGGGGCCATGTTTGATCATCTCCCCGGGATGAGCCAGGTAGGAAACCGTGCTGAGTAGAGTGGCGAAAAGGGATATGCCAATGGCAAAGGAATTCATTTTTCGTCCGCCGACAAAAAATTCCTCGGTACTTTTCAACTTGCGCGATAGAAACCATCCGACCCCCAATACCGCGGTGCCGTAAAAAAGCATCACGGTCCAATCCAGCCAACTCAAACCCCGATGTTGCCGGCGTTCGATACGCAAGAGGGCGTTAGCGGCGCCGACGCGCACATCGATGTCTCCGCTCCTCAACAGGGTTTCCAGCACACCCTCGTCTTGCCGATCTCCCGAAGCTCCGAGGGCGCCGCACACTTCGACTTTCTGGGCCGTGTTCCCCGTTGTCAGGTATTGCAACAACTCTTGGCGAGCCTTCGATCTACGCTCGCCGGAGGAATGGACGAAAAAGGCACCCAGGGCATAGACTCGACTACGGTCCTCAGAGGACTGACCGAACGCGACTCGCTCTAGTCGATTCAAGGTAGTGGGCTGGATCTTTTTTAAGTTCCGCAATGCGTAACTGGCGCTGGCGCGCCCGTCCGAAGAATCGAGAAGCTCGGCCAGGGCCAATTCGTCGTCAGCGTCTCCTGAGTTTGCCAATACCCACCGGCCGAAGGCGCGAAAGGAGCCTGTTTCCTCCCCGGCGATCCGTTGGAGTTCGAGTGGCCTCTCGGAGTAGCCCAGTTTGGCCAGTGCTTCCGCAGCATGCACTCGGTCCGCGCCTTCGACATCCAAAAAGGCATCTCGGATCAAGCCGATATACCGTTTGGCTGCCGTTTGATCATTTCCTTGGGCTTTGGCCAGCGCTCTCCACAGCCCTATGCGATAGGAGGGACGTGCGTTTGCCAATTCCTCTTCCAGCGCTTCCTTGACTCCCGCGTAGTAGCCATTCCAGAGTAGTGCCTCCGCGGCTCGCACCTTGGTCCACTGGCGGCCTTCTTCCAATGCCTGACGAAGGATGAGAACCGCCTGTGCCCGACGTTCACCCTGATGAGTCAATGACGCTGCGGGCGCGGCACCAACCCACGCCATGGACACGACGAAGCTCAGCCAGACGACCCAAAGCAGCAAGTAATCTGGCGCAATGCCGAAAACTGCAGAGCAGCGCACTCCTCCGTGGGACTTGGAGGTTTCGCCGTTCCTATCTGAGAGACGAGGCTGTATGGATATAAGGAATCTTGGAGTTTTTGGATTAACCAGTTCCATATATTTTATAAAAACGATGTTCTAATGTAAAGGGTGCGATTCTTCCTGAGTTTCCCCATTTTGGAAAATTTCGACCCATTATCTTGTCAAGTCCATCCAATACGCTTGGTATCCATCAATTGAGAAGAATCCACTTCGTTTTTGGGGAATCTTGGTGCTTTACCGGCGACGAGATCGAAACTATCCTTGTGCCGAATGCAAACCGACTCCTGACCTTGGCCCGGCCCGCAGATGCCACCGCAACTGATCATCTCCAACGGAACCCTGCTGGACGGGACCGGCGCCCCTCCGAGACGCGCCGACGTGGCGGTCTCCCAGGGCAGGATCTCCGATGTTGGAGACCTCGAATCCGTCTCCCCTGTCCCCCGGATCGACGCCTCGGGCCTTTATGTAACACCCGGCTTCATCGACATCCACAGCCACTCCGACTATTCCCTGGTAGTGGACCCGCGGGCGGTCAGCGCCGTCAGCCAGGGGGTGACCCTGGAGGTGATCGGGAACTGCGGCCACGGTTGCGCGCCGGTGGAGAGCGTGGAGTTGGCGGCCAGCAACATCTACGGCTACCAGTCCTCCCTGGGCATCCCCTGGAAGACCATGGCCCAGTACCTGGACCACCTGGAGTCCCTCGAACCGGCTCTCAACGTCGCCACCCTGGCCGCCAACGGCAACCTGCGCCTGGCCACGCTGGGCCTGGCGGATCGCCCCGCCGACCTTGGGGAGTTGAGGCAGATGGAGCAGCTGCTTTCCCAGGCTCTGGAAGAAGGGGCGTTCGGATACTCCACCGGGCTGGAGTACAACTGCGAGCAGGGCGCCAGCGAAGAGGAGGTGGCGGCCCTGTGCCGGGTGGCCCGGAAGGCGGGCGGCTTCTATGCCACCCACACCCGGAACCGGGCGGGCGAGGCCCGGGAGACCATCGCCGAAGCGATCCGGACCGCGGCGGCGGCCCGGATCCCGCTGCAGATCTCGCACATCGCCACCGTGGCCCGGCTGGCGCCGGACAGCCATTGGGCAGTCCAGCAGGCCCTCGACCAGGTGGAGGACGCCCGCGCGCGCGGCCACGACGTCACATTCGACCAGCACACGCGTATCTTCGGCACCACCAACCTCAGCACCATGCTTCCCCAATGGGCGCTGGAGGGAGGCCCGGGCGCCATTGCCGAACGGCTCAAGGACCCCCGGATCCGCAAGGAGATGAGCGGGCACCACAGCATCATCGTCTCGCTGGCTCAACGGGACTGGAACCGCATCGTGGTCTACCACAGCCGCGCGCTGCCGGAGATCTCTCAGAAAAGCCTAGCCGAGATCGCCGAGACCTGGAACCTGGAGATCTTCGACGCGGTTTGCGAAATCCTGCTGGCCGAGATCGACGACCTGCACGCCACCATGGTCATCTGCTTCGCCTACCAGGAGGCGGACCTCCACCTGCCCTTCGCCAGCTCCCACTGCATGCCCGGCTCCGACGCCATCGCGCTGGCCCCGGACGGCCCCCTGAAAAACGAGACCTTTCACGGCGCCTACACCTGGGCCGGCTACTTCTACCGCACCTTCGTCCGGGACAAGGGTCTGCTCACTCCCCAGGAGGCCGTCCGCCGCATGACCTCATTTCCCGCCGCGCGCTTGGGCCTCTCGGACCGGGGCACGATCCGGAAGGGCAACTGGGCCGACCTGGCCATCTTCAACCCCGAGGCCTTCACCGACTGCGGAACGACCTTCCATCCGAACCGGGTCTGCCGGGGAATGGTCCACGTGCTGGTCAACGGAACGCCGGTCCTGGAGTCGGGACGGCTGACCGGGGCCAGGCCGGGACAGGTTCTGCGTAGCGGATAGGGTCGCCTGCGGCGCCGAGCCGTCCTGGAAATCCGATTCAGAACGACATGAACCGGGAGTCGGGAAACGGCTCGATCAATTCGTCCGCGGCGGGTTCCGCGTGGTGGATCTGGAAGGCGTAGAGGTCTCCCTGCCGGAGATAGAACCGCAGGCGCACGAGACGGCCGGCCAACTCTCCCAGGTCTTTGCGGTGCCTCCAACGAACCGGTTGCTGGACGCCGTCGAAGGTGCCCAGATCGCAGTCCGCTTGAGTGTATCCCTCAAGGGGAGTCCCCTCGGCATCCAACACCTCCACCTTCAAATCTCCGTGAGGAACCTGGGCGTTGACCGTGAGGAGCCGGCCCTGGAAGACCAGGGGATGAGTGGTCAAGACCCCCACGTCCCGTTTGGCTCTCCGGGAGACGAAACCGTTGGTCCGGAACTCGGCCAGTCCGGGCCAGATCCGGTAGTCGGGGCTCTTGGCAAGGAACGACTCCGGCGTTTCTCCGGTGTTGGCGGTCAAATCCGCCCAGAAACGGCTCCTGGCATCTTCAACCGTGCCATGGGTTCCCCGTCTCCAGCTCCAACCCGAGGGCATCAGAGACCAGGAGAAGCCCTTCGTCGAGGGCGGCGCCAGGTACGGACGTTCCACGAAAGTCTCGTCGGCAACCA
>JAPOZE010000548.1 GCA_026706225.1 Acidobacteriota bacterium | reverse complement strand
TAGACTCCCCGACCCCGCTCGATCACCAGTTGCGGGGCTTCCATCCACTCCTTCATTTGAGTGAAGGGGTGCCAAAGGGTCTGCTTGTCCAGCCGTTCGAGATCCGTTTCGGTCCGGTCGGTGGGCGGCGAGTCGGTCATGGGATGAGGGTTCCGGGTCACGGCTGCGGCGGGTGCAGCCTGCCGGCATAGACCAGCGTGTCGTATTCGAATATGACCTTTCCTTCGACCTGCCGCTCCTCGAAAATCCTGTCCAGCGCCCGCATCAGGGACAGGTGACCGGGGTGTCCGGCCAGGGGCACGAAGGAGCAGGAGAGGGTGCGTCCGATGAGTCCCTCCCGGTCGAAGACCTGAGCGTTGGCCAGAATCCTCCTGTGAAATGCTTGCGGACCGAAGAAGGCCTGCAGTTGGTCTTCGCCGACGTTCTGGTGGCGAACCCGGGCGTAGTCGGTTCCGTGGCGCAGCAGCAACTCCTCGTAGTCCCTGAGGAATCCCGTGCTCTCGGTCCTTCGCTGGTTCCAGACCAGCACCGTAAAGGCTGACGGGTCGGAGATGCGTCGGAACTCCTCTCGGGCCCGGTCGATCCGGAACCAGTGAAAGGACTGGCCGGCGAGGATGAGATCCACCGACCGGCCGTCGAGTGTGGTGGCTTCAGCGTGCCCGTCGATGCTCCGGAAGCCGGGGTAGCGCTTCAGGTGGGCCTCGGCCGTCCGTCGCATCTCGGGATTGGGCTCGACACCCACGACGGGGTAGCCGCGCCGCAGGAAGAGTTCGGCCAGCAGCCCGGTTCCGGAACCGATGTCGGCGACGCGGTGGGCAGGCTTCAGGGCCGACAATTCCCTCAGCCATTCGAGCAGACCCTCGGGGTAGCCCGGGCGATACTTTCGATAGTATTCGACCCGCCCCAGAAAGCGTTCCGGAGCCTTGGCTGGGGAAGACAATGGCAGCCTGTTACAGTCGAGACTCTTGGCGAATCTCCTTGATTCGTATGTATCGGAACTCGACCTTGGTCCCGTGCCCCAGGAATCCGATGTGGCCGCTGCTTCGGGCCACTCCAGGGTGTTTCTCCAGGACCTCGGGGTCGGTCACCGAATCCAGGTCGAAGTCGACGATGACGGTCCCGTTCAGGGTGACCCTGATCTGCCGGCCCACTGCGCGGATCTCCTCCTGGTTCCACTCGCCCGTCGGTTTCAGGAAACCCCGCCTGGCAGGAGCCAGGTCATAGACCGATCCGTGATACTGGGTCGGGCGGAGCTTGTCCTTGTATTGGGGTGAATGGTTGTCGAGGACCTGGATTTCCAATCCCCGGTAGGCGGCATCCCCAACCAGTGGAGACCGGATGCCGACGCCGTTGTTGGAGCCTTCCTGCAGGCGAAACTCGAAGCGCAGGACAAAGTCCGCATCTCCCGCTCGGTGAAGAGGTTGCCCCCGCCCTCGGCGGGACAGATCAACACCCCGTCCTCCGCCAGGTAGCCCTCGCCCACCTTCCCCACCGGCTGCCAACCCTGAAGAGACTTGCCGTCAAACAGCGGCACGAAGCCCGGCTCCGGAGCCGATGAACGACCGCAGGCCAGCCCGGCGACCATCAGGAGGACAAGGACCGTACGTTTCATGGTGGATTTTCGCCGAGTGCTTCAGGGATGAAGGCGGGTGTCTTCGGGAATCTGGTGGTCCATCTCGACCGCCGGCTCATCCACGTCGGGGCATCCCACCACCTTGGCCGGAACCCCGGTGACGGTGCAGTGGGGTGGAACATCGGCCAGGACGACGCTGCCCGCTCCGACTTTGGCGCCCTCGCCCACGTGCACGTTCCCCAGGATCTTGGCGCCGGCGCCGATCAAGACCCCGCGGTGGACTTTGGGATGCCGGTCTCCGCTTTCCTTGCCCGTTCCTCCCAGCGTCACCGCGTGCAGCATGGAGACCATGTCGTCGACCACGGCCGTCTCGCCGATGACCACGCCCGTCCCATGATCGATGAAGACCCCCTTGCCGATGCGGGCGGCCGGATGAATGTCTACCCCGAAGACTTCCGAAATCCGGTTCTGCAGCAGCAGCGCCAGTTGGTGGCGCTCGTGCGTCCACAGCCAGTGGGCCACCCGGTAGGACTGGAGCGCATGGAACCCCTTGTAGTAGAGCAGAGGCTCGGCGTAGCTGTTGCAGGCGGGGTCTCTGTCGCGGAAGGCCTTCAGATCCTCCCGGAACGCGGCTCGAATGGACGCGCTGTCGGCCAGCGCCTCGTCGATGACGTCCCGAATCAGCATGGGAGACAGGCTGGGACTGGTCAGCTTGGCGGCGAGATGAAAGCTGAGCGTGTCCTCCAGGCTCTGGTGGTTGAGCACGGTGGAGTGCAGAAAGCTGGCCAGGATGGGTTCCCTGGCAGCCTCCAGCGAGACGTCCTCACGGATATCCCGCCAGACGGTGTCGCTGCCGACAGCCTCCTGTTTGAGCAGGTTCATGTTCGGTTCCGCATGCAGGCCCACTGGGCCGCCGACCGCTCCGCGCCCAGCCGGCAAGGTTGTCCAAAAATTCCCTGACCAGGAGCCTCTTGACCCCGCAATTTAAGCGGAAAACCCGATTGAAGTCAATTGGGAGGGCCGGTGACGGCTAGTGCCGAAATGCTCCATTCTCCCCTCCCGCCACCCGAAAAGAACCACGGGGAGATGAATCCGGCCGCCATTCGGGGTACACTAGGATTTCGCACAGGATCCGTACCCCTCAGCTTGCGAGGAGGTAGCGTTGAAGACGAGAATCCCCGGTGTCCATTGCCTGGCTTGTCTAGGGGTTGCGTTGGCCTGGATGTCTGCGGTCCCGGCACTGCCCCAAGGTTCGCCTGACACCTCGAAGGTAGAGGTGGTGAAGGCTTTCATGGCCGCCAGAACGCTACGGCACAACGTCCAGGCCCGCAAACTCATGACGGCCGGGTTGGAGAAGCGCTATCTGCGCGGGAAACGTCTCTCCATCCGGGTGCGCAGCGGGCGGATCGCCGCCTTCAACTTCAGTCCCACCGCCATTTTCGATGTAGGCGGCGACAAGTTCCAGGTCTCGGTGGAAAGCACCTGGGTCGATCTCAACAACCAGGTGAGCAGCCGGGTCAACGAGCAGATTCGGTTCGTAAAGTTCAGGGGCGGATGGCTGGCCGAAGATATCAAGTTTCTGAGATCCGATCCCCGCCGGCCCATCATGCCCTTCAACGTGGCCAGCGAGAAGCGGGCCAAGTTCGCCATGATGGTGGCCAAGCGATTCATGAGGCACTTGATCGACCGCAACGTGGAAGCGGCCAGCCAGTTGCTGACCCAGGGGTTTCAGAGCCGTTTCGAGAATCAGGGGGTGATGAGCGAATTCCTGCTGGGCTCGGAAGATCCGGCCTACGTCGCCTTTGAGGTCACCTCGCTGGTTCAGACCGAACCCGATCGCATGGCCATGGGGACCACCATCTATCTGGCCGCCAGCGGCGAGACCGGGTTCCAAAGGTTGGAAGCCTCCTTGATCCTCCATAGAGGCAGCCTGGACTGGGTGGTGGACGGAGTGGAGTTCAAGGAGAGCTGAGCCCCGGCTTCTTCCTCGCCTGACCAACCGCTATTCCTCGCTGAATTCCGTTTGCACGCTGGCCGAGAGAGTTTGAATCATGGCCTTGGCCTGCGCGGCGAACCTTCCCTCGGGCTCATACAGCAGGTAATTCTCGAAGGCCTTGACGGTGCCCGGCGCGGGAATCGTCTTGCCGTCAGCAGTGAATGTGGCCGTGGCTACCAGGCCCATTCCGATCTGATAGTGGGCGTTGGCGTGTTTCGGATCGGCTTCGACGGCCTTCTTGAATGCCTCCAGGGCCTCCGCGTTCTTGCCGCTGTTGCTCAACACCACGCCCAGGTTGTAGAAGGCCTGTCCGGCCCTGCCGGGGTCGAGCTCGGCCGCCTTCTCCATGGCCTCCACCGCAAGGTCGGCATCACCCTTGTTACCGTGGACAAGGCCTATATTGAAGTAGTACTCCGACTCCGCCAGGGGATCGGGTCTGTCGGCCAGAGCGGCAAGGGCGTTCTTGTAGGCCTCGATGGCCTGGTCGTACTTCCTCAGCCTCTGGTAGGAAATGGCCAGGTTGCCGTGAACCACGTGCTGTTTGGGGTCGATTTCCGAAGCCCTCTTGAAGGCCACCGAGGCCCCCTCGTAGTTCTTGGCCATGAACAGCTTGCGCCCCTCGTCGAAAGCCGACTTCATGCTGGTGAACTTCTTTTCGGCGGCTTCCCTGCGCTTGCGCTCCTGCTCCATGGCCTCTCTTTCCTCGTCGCTCAACTGGGCCAGGGCCTGCTTTCTGATTTCGGCCAGATCGAAGTCCAGCGTGTTCTCGTTTCCCAGCTTGATCCGAAACTCCTGGTAATTGGCTACCGGTTGGCCTTCGATGGCCAGGGTCACCCTGTAGAAGGCCGGGTAAAGTCCCCCGATAAAATAGCGCCCCTGCTTGTCGGTCTTGACCTGGTAGTTCTTTTCAACCTTGATTCGGTCCAGGGAAATCACGGCCCCTTCCAGGGGCTGTCCATCCTCGCCGATGACCTCTCCGGAGAGGGAGCTCTGGGCCGACAGGGGAGCCGGCAACAGCAGGGTTGCGACGGCCAGCATGGCCAAGGTCGGTAGGGCGCGCATCTTTGTGATCATGGAAACCTCCAGCGACGGATTCTGCCTGCTTCCCAAGCGTTCCTTTTTGCATGAACTCTACCGCAAAAGTGTCCCCTGGGCTAGGTTTTCTCCGCGTTGAGATAGGGGGTGGGATCCTCCACGCCGGCTTCGCGAAATCCTCTTCTGCGCAGGGCGCAACTGTCGCACCGCCCGCAGGCGATGTTCCCGTCCCGATAACAGGACCAGGTCAGGTGGAGGGGAGCACCCAGCCTGAGTCCGGCGGCTACGATTTCACACTTTTTCATCCGGATGACCGGTGTCCGGATCTCCAGGCGGGTCTCGGGGCGGGTTCCGGCCTCGATCAGGCGGTTGAAGGCCCGGTAGTACTCGGGGCGGCAGTCCGGGTACCCCGAGCTGTCCTCGAAGACGGCCCCGATGAATATGGAGCGGGCGCCCAGCACCTCGCCCCAGGAGGTGGCAATGGAGAGAAAGTGGGCATTGCGAAAGGGCACATAGCTGCTGGGAATCTCCCGGCGCTCCAGGTCGGCCTCTTCGACCTCCATGCCGGTGTCGGTCAGGCTGGATCCTCCGATGCGGCCCAGGTGGGGAAGCTCGCACACCAGCTTATTCTCCGTCCCGTAAAATTCAGCGACTCGATGAAAGGCTCTCAGTTCCTGCCGGGCGGTACGCTGCCCGTAGGAGACGTGGAGGAAGGCCCCCTCGTAGTCCTGCAGCGCCATGGCCGCACAGACGCAACTGTCCATGCCCCCGCTCACCAGCACCACTGCCAGTTCTTTCTTCATCAGTCGGGTCTCCGGGAGCTCGGGCCGGCTATTTCAGAACGCGCAGCCGGAAGGACATGACTTTTCCGCGGATCAGGGTACAGAGGTACTGTTCCCAGAACTTTCTCAGGAAGCGGTAGCGGGGACTGCGGTTCTGCAGGTTGATCAGGAACTCGAAGCCCAGGTAGCGGTAGAGCTTGAGCAGCTTGACCTCGGAGTGTTCCACCGAAAAGCGGGCCTTCGAATAGTAGTTGGTCCGGGACGCCTCTTCGAAGTGTTCGAAGGAGCGGCTGTTGAGGTGCCAGCGGTGGGAGGGATCCTGCCAGGAGGAGGTGTCGGTGTAGTGGGGCGTGACCACTTCCACCAGGGCACCGGCGCGGGCTATGCGATGAACTTCCTCCATGGTGCGAACGATGGACTGGATGTGTTCCACCACGTGGGACATCCGAACGTGGTCGAAAGAATCGGAGGGAAAGGGATAGGGGAAGCGGTCCAGATCGTGGACCACGTCCACCCCTTCCAGCGGCACCAGGTCCAGGCCGATGCTTCCGGGAAGCTTGAAGCGGCCGCAACCGATGTCAAGGCTCTTTCGGCTCAAAGTCGTTTTCTCTCAGCCATTCCAACCGCGGACCGGGGAACCCTGCCCCGCTCCCATCAACGGAATTGTAGTCGATGTCCGAGACGGGTCGCACCCCCATTAATGCGGTATACTGAGGCAAATCCGGAGATCTTCCGAAGGCGATTCCCTTGAGCCAGCCCACCGTTGCCATTCTCGGCCGCCCCAACGTCGGCAAGTCCACACTGTTCAACAGGATCTGCGGGCAGAGGCGTTCCCTGGTGGGCAATGAGCCCGGCATGACCCGGGACCGGGTGAATGCCCGGGCCGAGTGGGGCGGACGGCAGTTCGAGATCATCGACACCGGAGGCATGATCCCGGGCGATCGGGATCCGATGCCGGGATTCATTTTCGAGCAGGCCGAGACCGCCATCCGCAAGTCGCAGGTCCTGGTGCTGGTGGTGGACGGGCGCGCCGGGCTCACTCCCCTCGACCAATCCCTGGGAAAGCTGCTGATCGAATGCTCCAAGCCGGTGGTGGTGGCCGTCAACAAGTGTGACAGCGCCGGCCAGGCGATCCATGCCTCGGAATTCTCCGAGCTGGGTCTGAGAGAGGTCATCCCCGTTTCCGCGGCCCACGGCTTGAACGTGGGCGACCTCCTGGACGAGGTGGTCAAGCACCTCCCCAGGGGCGGCCGCTCCAAGCGGTTGCCGCCCGGAGAGATTCGGGTCGCTATCGTGGGCAAGCCCAACGTGGGCAAATCAACGCTGCTGAACCGCATCCTGGGAGAAGACCGCTCCATCGTTTCCCCGGTTCCGGGCACTACCCGCGATGCCGTCGATTCCCGAGCCACCCGCAACGGCAAGGTCTATCGGTTCATGGACACGGCCGGC
>JAPOZE010000641.1 GCA_026706225.1 Acidobacteriota bacterium | reverse complement strand
TGGCCACCCGGCTGTTGGGCGGCCGGCTTTCGTCGATGACCGTGAATCCCTCCGCAGTGGTGCGGACGTGGGCGGCGCGGGTGCGGAACAGCTCCGGCCACAGCACCATGCCGATGGGGACGGGGTCGAAGAGGATGGGTGTTTCCCGCCCCCAGAGCCGGTAGAGGGCCTCGAGCGCGTCGGTAAGCGGGGAGCCGTGGGACCAGAGGGCCTGACATTGCTCGGCCTTCAACTCGACAAAAGCCGTGACATCCAGCCCGGCGTAGGTGATCGGCACGTTTGAGGACGACAGGCTGCGAGCCGAGGGGATATCGGCCCGGACGTTCCACTCGGCCGAAGGCACGGGGCTGCTGCCGTATCCCAGGTAGAAGGAACCCAACATGGAGTAGACCCCTTTGGCCAGTTGCAACGCCTCCGGGTCCTCTGTAATCAGGTCGGCCAGGTTGGATACGGGACCGACCGATATCAAGGTGATCTGCCCAGGGTGCCGGCGCAGTTGGTCGGCCATGAAGTCGACAGCCGGTGTGTCGATCGGTTCAAGCGCTGAAAATCCCTCGGCCCAGGAAAACTGCCCGGGATCGGGCTCGGTGATTTCGGGATGACCCACCACCAGGGGGGTCGGTCTGCCCAAGGCCACCGGGATGTCCTCGCGCCCGGTTTCATAGAGGAGGCGACAGGCCAGGCGCCCTCTCTTGCCGGTTTGGCCGTGTCCCAGGGTGATCCCCAAAATCTCCAGCTCCGGACTGGCCAGCAGCAGCGCCACGGCAAAGGCGTCGTCGACGTCTGAGCCCAGGTCGGAGTCCAGGATGACCTTGATGGACGCGGCCCGGGCCATGGGTTGAATGATCATGGCGAAGAAGGCGAGGCACAGGAGAGCCGTCATTGACAAGGATCGAATGGTCAACGTTGGCCCCCTTTCGCTGCCGTAAAATCTGGCGGAGCAAGTCGCTCCAAGGCAATCGGGTCAGTTGAACGGCCAGATGCGGGGGATCAGCAGGGTGGCCGCAAGCCAACTGATGAGGCTCAGCCAGACCCCCACCTTGAAGTAGTCGGTAAAGCGGTAACCCCCGGGGCCGTACACCATGGTGTTGGTCTGATAGCCGATAGGGGTCAGAAAACTGCAGGAAGCGGCAAAGGCCACGCAAAAGGCAAAGGGCCGGGGATCCCAACCGCCGTGATGGGCAATGGAGATGGCGATGGGCGTCAGCAGGGCCGCGGTGGCGTTGTTGGACATGATCTCGGTCATCCCCATGGTCAGCAGGTAGAGCACCGCGATCAGCGCCACCGGCCCCAGGGCGCCGGACCACGCCACCAGGATATCGGCAATGGCATTGGCCGTCCCGGTTTTTACCATCGCCGTTCCCAGGGCCAGGGTTCCCCCGATCAGGATGACGATGCGCCAGTCCACGGCCAGGTAGGCCTGCCGGAGGCTGAGGCAACGCGTAAAGACCATCAGCAGGGCGCCGAAGAGAGCCGCCAGTTCGATGGGTAGTCTCTGCGAGGCTACCGCGGCAATCACGCCCACAAAGATCAGGACCGCGATGGGGAGCTTGCTGAAGCGGAAATCGTAGCCTTGAGACTCCTCCAGAATCAGCATGAAATCGGAGTCCTGTCTCAAGTTGCCGAGGACCCCCTTGCGCACCTGGACCAGCAGCATGTCTCCCACCTGCAAGCGCACCCGGCCCAGCTTGTCCCGGATCTGGCTTCCGTGCCTGCGGATCGCCAGGGCGGTGGCCTGGTAGCGCTGCCGGAAGTTGGCTTCCTTCAGTGTCCGGCCTATCAGGAACGAGTCGGGTGAAATGACGGCCTCGGCCAAGGCAATATCTTCCGATTTCAGGTCGCGGTCGCTCAGCTTGACCTCGGCCTGGATGTTGACCCCTTCGGTGTCGCGGATCTTGAGGATATTTTCCAGGTTTCCCTTGACGATTAGAATGTCGCCGCCCTTGAGCCGAATGTCCTGCAGGAACAACCGGAGCTTGTGTTGGCCGCGCTGGATTTCCAGGACCTCGATATCCATCTGTTGGCTGAAGTTGGTTTCTTTCAGCGTCTTGTCCAGCAGCGGCGAATCCGCTTGAATCACCAACTCGGTAAGGTACTCACGGAGACGGTAACCCTCGGTGAGACTGGCTTCGGTCGGTCGCGAAGGGAGATTCCTCTGTCCGATGGTGAGCATGTATACGGCCCCCAGGCCCAGCAACACCAACCCCAGACCGCTGAATTCAAACATCTGCAGGGGGGGGCGGCCCCCCGAGGCGAAGATGGTGCCGACGATGATGTTGGTCGAGGTGCCGATGTAGGTGCAGGCCCCGCCCAGGATGGCCGCGTAGGAGAGCGGCATCAGCATTTTGGAGGGGCGCAGGTTCTTTTCCCGGGCGATGTTCAGGACCAGGGGAATGAACATGGCCACCGCGGCCGTGTTGCTGATAAAGGCGGAAAGCAGGGCGATGACGGGAATGATCACGAACAACTGGCTGAACTCGGAGGTTCCGCCCATTGCAGAGACTTTCTGTCCCAGCCTGGCCACCGCTCCCGTTCGGATCAGTCCGGCGCTCAGAACCAGCATGGCCGCTACCGTGACCGGGGCCGGGTGGCTGAAGCCCGAGAATCCCTCGGCGGGCGTCAGCACCCCGGTAAGTATCAGAGCCCCCACTACCAGCAGAGCCGTCAGGTCGATCGGGACCAGCTCGGTTGCGAAAAGGACCAGGGCCAGCAACAAGATGGCCGAGACTATCAACATTTCCAGCATCATTCTCCCCAGTTCGGGATCGGGTCCGATTCTCTCCGTTGAAGGCCAAGTCTTCTGCAGGCCCGGCGACTAATCGCTGCAATCCTGCGGTCTCCAGAGTAAGCCTGCGCCCCTGAGGCTGCCGCACGCATTTTCGTCCCGTCGGCTTCGCCGAAGCGGGAATCGGCGAGGCGCCGCGGTTGCGGCGTTATAATGCCACCATGGTCCGGAAATTGCTAATTTGCATCCTTCTGGTTGTGGCCTGTGGAGCGGGGGCCTATGGGAGAGCGGATGAGAGGCCGACACCGGCCCGACTGGATGCGATTCTGAAGCAAGTGATCGAGAACCAGATGGAGAACGATCGAGCCCGCTACCGCTACCTGTACGAGGAAAAGGCGGTGGTGGACCGCTACGACTCCACCGGGAGCATCGAGGAATCGGTTTCCAGAACCTATACCTGGATTCACACCGATCTGGAGTCCTTCTCCAAGCTGATTTCCATCAATGGCGCTGCCTACGACCGGCAGTATCTTCAGGCCCAGGACAACGCCATCCGGCGGTCCATCTCCAATGCCGAGCGGCTCTCTCCCCAAAAACGGAAGGCAAGAGTCGCCAGAACCCGACGGGAACGGGACGGGCAAATGCAGGCTGAAATCTTCCGCAACCTGTTGGCGGCTTTTCGCTTTTCCGTGACGGGCAGGGAACAGGTGAACGGCTGGGAGACCCTGGTGCTGGACTTCGAGCCGAGAGCGGGCTTCGAGCCCCCCTCCTCCCGTTCCGCCTTTCTGAGGAGTCTGAGCGGGAAGCTCTGGATCACCCGTGAATCCCATCAGCCGATTCGGCTGACCGGGAGGCTCGGGGAGGACGTCCGATTCGTGGGAGGCCTGTTCGGCAGTCTCAAGAAAGGCGCCACCATCACCCTGGAGCAGGCCGATATCGGCAACGGCCTCTGGTTCCCCACCTTTACCACCGTGACCTACCGGCGGAGCCTTCTATTCAAAGGCAGCCACCGCAGGGAAACCAGCCTGTTTAGCGACTACCGCCTGAATACCGGAAGGCACCCCAGCGATCAAGTCCAGGTCGAGAGCCTGGACTGAGACGGAACACCAAGCCCCGATCGGGTAACTCCTGCGCCTCTTGACAGGCCGGCGGACCAGCGCATATTCTCCCGGCTGCATTTGCGGACCAGGGTAATTTGTTCGGGCGGGGTACCGTGAGCCACAGTCTCTACAACTCCTTGCAGGAATTCGAACTGGGAAACGGCCGAACGGGCCGTTTCTATTCGCTGCTTCAATTGGAACGGCGGGGAATAGGCGCCATCTCAAGGCTGCCGGTCAGCCTTCGAACCGTCCTGGAATCCCTGCTGCGCAATTTCGACGGCAGCAGGATCACGGAGCAGGACATTCAGGCCCTGGCCAACTGGAAGGCCACCGGGACACGCACGCAGGAAATCCCCTTCGTGGTAGCCCGCATCGTGCTCCAGGACTTCACCGGCGTCCCCCTGCTGGTCGATCTTGCCGCCATGAGATCGGTGGTGGCCCGCATGGGCGGACAGCCCAAACGGGTCGAACCCCTGGTTCCGGTGGACCTGGTGGTGGATCATTCCATACAGGTGGATTACTCCGGAAGCCCCCAGGCGCTGCGACTGAACATGGAGATGGAGTTCCGGCGCAACCGGGCCCGCTACCAGTTCCTGAAGTGGGGAATGCAGGCCTTCGACCAGTTCAGAGTCATTCCGCCCGGGGTAGGAATCGTGCATCAGGTCAACCTGGAATACCTGGCTCGGGGGGTTGTGGAAAAAGACGGTGTCTATTTTCCGGATACCCTGGTGGGCACCGATTCCCACACCACCATGATCAACGGGTTGGGGATCCTGGGCTGGGGGGTCGGGGGGATCGAGGCCGAAGCCGGGATGCTGGGGCAACCCGTCTACTTCCTGACCCCGGACGTGGTCGGGGTTCACCTGAAGGGGCGTCTCCGCGAGGGGGTGACGGCCACCGACCTGGTTCTGAAGTGCACCGAGATGCTGCGGAAAGCCAAAGTGGTGGGAAAGTTCGTCGAGTATTTCGGCGAAGGAGCTGCCTCCCTGCCCGTAACCGACCGGGCCACCATCGCCAACATGGCTCCGGAGTACGGGGCGACCATCGGTTTTTTCCCGGTGGACGAGGAGACCTGCAACTATCTCCAAGCCACCGGCAGGGCTCCGCAACAGGTGGAGACATTTCGCAACTACTACAAGGCCCAGGGCCTCTTCGGCATTCCGCGCCAGGGGGACTGCGACTACTCCCGGGTGCTGGAAGTGGATCTGGCGGAGATCCGACCCTCGGTGGCCGGGCCCAAGCGCCCCCAGGACCGCCTCGAGCTCGACCAGCTCAAGCCGAAGTTTCTGGAATTGCTGAGCCGGCCTCTCAGCGAGGGAGGTTTTGGCCAGAAAACCGACGCATTGGAAAGGCGTTACCCGCTGGGAATGCCATCCGGTGTCTCCGTTTTGGGCCATGGCTCCGTCTTGATCGCTGCCATCACCTCCTGCACCAACACCTCCAATCCGGGGGTGATGCTGGCGGCCGGGCTGCTGGCCAAGAAGGCCGTGGAGAAGGGCCTGAGCATTCATCCCACCGTCAAGAGATCCCTGGCTCCCGGGTCGCGAGTGGTCTCCAGCTATCTGCAGGAAACCGGGTTGCAGCCCTACCTGGACCGGCTGGGCTTCAACCTGGTCGGCTACGGGTGCACCACCTGCATCGGCAATTCCGGCCCACTGGATCCGGAGATCGAAAAGGTAGTGACCGGCAATGACGTGGTTGCGGCCAGCGTCCTGAGCGGCAACCGCAACTTCGAAGCCAGGGTCCACCCCAACATCAAGGCCAACTTCCTGATGAGTCCCCCCCTGGTGGTTGCGTTCGCGCTTGCCGGCCGAATCGATATCGACCTTTCCTCCGAGCCCGTCGGAAGAGGCGGCGACGGGGAGGAGGTCTACCTCAAGGATATCTGGCCCAGCCTGGAGGAAGTGAGCGATCGGATGGCGGCTGCCTTCGATCCCGAGACGTTTCGCCAAATGTATGGAGATGCGGCCGGTCGGAACGGCGGGTGGCAGGAGATCCCCGCCGGCCGGGGCGACCTGTTCGAGTGGGATCCCGATTCGACCTACATCCAGGAACCGCCCTTCTTCGAGAACTTCTCCCCTGGAGCCGGGGAGGTGGGGAACATCGAAGGCGCCCGTCCCCTGGCCATTCTGGGGGACTCGGTGACCACCGACCACATCAGTCCGGCGGGAGCCATCGGGCAGGCGTCTCCGGCCGGCGCCTACCTGCTGGAGCGAGGAGTTGAGGTTCGGGATTTCAACAGCTACGGGTCGCGCCGGGGCAACGATCGGGTCATGACTCGCGGAACCTTCGCCAACGTGCGCATCAAGAATCTCATGGTGCCGGGAGTGGAGGGGGGACTTACCAGCTACCAGCCTGACGGGACCCGGATGACCATCTACGAGGCGGCCCTGCGCTACAGGGAGCAGGGCACTCCGCTCATCGTTCTGGCCGGTCAGGAGTATGGAACGGGGAGTTCTCGCGACTGGGCGGCCAAGGGGACCCGGCTGCTGGGCGTGCGGGCCGTGGTCGCACGCAGCTTCGAGCGCATCCATCGCAGCAACCTGGTGGGGATGGGAGTGCTGCCCTGCCAATTCCAGGAAGGCACCGGCGCCGATTCACTCCGCCTGGACGGCAGCGAAGTCTTCGACCTGGTGGGAATCGAGCCCGAGATCCAACCCCGGCAACAGATCCGTCTGGTGGTGCACCGCCGGGGCGGCGAGACCCAAACCATCCCGGTTACGGTGCGCATCGATACCCCGGTGGAAGTCGAATACTACCGCCACCGGGGAATCCTGCCCTACGTGCTGAGCGGGTTGCTGAAGGCCTGACCACCCCGACAGGCTGCCGGCAGCGGACACCCGGCCGGCCGGGCCACTCCTCTCCAACCTCCGCCCTGCATTCCTTTCAATTCCTTACCTGAAACAAACGCAAAAAGAGTGATCCACGAAGGGCCACCAGGCGTGACGCCTCTGCCGCATCGGCACGGGCTGCGTCCCGGCAAGCCGGCGCACGCCCCCTTGAGGAGCAAGAGTGATGGGAAGACGCCCCACCCGGGAGCGCGGGCG